>NZ_CALLJH010000001.1:0-97903 GCF_938091255.1 uncultured Chloroflexus sp. | reverse complement strand
AACCGGGTACCGCCGCGAGCAATTACTGAACCAACGGTTGCTTGATCTCTTTCCGCATTACCTGAATGATGGCACCTTCGCCGATTTACGCCGGTTGATCGAGACCGGCGTGCCAGTGCGCCGGACAACTACCATCCCCAAGCCGTCTGGTGAACAACGCTATGTCGAGGTGCATGCCGGCAAGCTCAATGACGGTTTTGTGGCTATTTGGCGTGATATTCACCACCATTATCAGCTTAATCATCGCATTCGCCAGCAGGCCGAATTGTTGGATCAGATCGCTGATGCAGTTATTGCCACCGATCTCAACTATGTCGTCGTGAGTTGGAATCGCGGCGCTGAACAGATCTACGGTTGGACAGAGGAAGAGGTGATCGGCAAGCGGCTGGAAACCTTCTTCGAGACTCGTTTCAGCGATACGACAAGCGATGAAGCATCCGCCATCTTACGCGAAACTGGCCACTGGGAGGGCGAAGTTGAGCAACGGCGCCGCGATGGCAAGTACATCCCCATTCACTCGATCGTGGTGTTAATCCGTGATGAGCAAGGCACACCAACCGGTATTGTCGCTGTCAACCGCGACATCAGCGAGCGACGCCATTTTGAGATGCTGTTGATGAAAACCAATCAGCGGCTTGAGGAAGCCATGATTGAAGCGCGCCGGCAAGCCGCTGAGATCCTGATGGTTAACGAATTGCACGACCTCTTGCAAGTCTGCCAAACCACCAATGAGGCTGCCGAAGTCATTGCCTTCAGCTTGCAACGGATCTTCCCACGCCAGAGCGGCTATCTGATGGTGCGGCAACCGGGGACGGCCAATCTGAACCTATTGGCCGCTTGGAGCGCCACTACAACTGCCCCAACTTCGATGAGCATTGACCAATGCTGGGCCTTGCGGCGTGGCTTGATCCACCGTACCTGCGCTGGTGAAGGTATGCGCTGCGCTCATATCCGTGCAGATCCTGACGATTGCACGTGTTGCGTCCCGCTCGTCGTGCAGGGAGAAATCTACGGCCTGCTCCACATTGCCGGCACTGAATTACCGCGCAGCGAGTTGATCGTGATGACCGGCGACACGCTGAAGTTGGCGCTCTCTAATCTGGAGTTACGGGCGACATTGCGCGAACAGGCAATCATTGATTCATTAACTGGCCTATACAACCGGCGCTATCTTGAGTCAAGCCTGCCGCGCGAACTTCACCGCGCGCAGCGCGAGCAAACGCCGCTCGCGGTGGCGATGATTGATATTGACCACTTCAAGCAATTCAACGACCAGTATGGCCACGACGCCGGCGATACCCTCTTGCGCGAATTAGCAATTATCTTTCGCGAGCATTTGCGCCAGAGTGATCTCGCTTGTCGCTATGGCGGCGAAGAGTTTGTTTTGATTCTGCCGGGTGTCAATCGCGCAACTGCCCAAACGCGCTTGCAACTTCTCCGAGAGACGGTGCAGCGGCGGCAGATCTCCTTTGCCGGTCGACTGCTTGGGCCGGTCACCATCTCGATCGGATTCGTGGTGTGTGAGTCAAATGACCAAAATGCGCATCTGATCATTCAACACGCCGACACAGCACTCTACGCAGCCAAACACAGTGGGCGCAATCAGGTGGTTGACTTTGCCGACTTACATCTCTTACCGTCTGACGAAGGGAACGAATAGTTTGACCGGTGCTTGTGTCACCTCCACGCTTAGGCCATTGCCAAACGCGCTGCATACGATTTCGCTACAAGCACGGAGACGAACGGTATAACGGCCCTGATCGAGCAGGATGCGGTTATCGGTAACTGGGAGCACCCATGTTGCGCCATCGTCGCGTCGCGCTTCAACTTCGTACCGCACTGCACCGGCCACCGGAGCGAACGACAACTGCACCAACGGCCCGCCGTTATGGCTGGCCAGTCCGATCAGCGTGGGTGGATCAAGCTGGCCAGCCGGCGCAGAGCCACCATACTCAAACGCACCGAGATCGCACGCGCCCACCCGCGCTGCACCCCGTTGATCGAGCGGCGGGCAATCAGCGCCCGCGTCAATCGCCGGACTACCAGCGAGAAGGGCAAGGGTCGGTAACGAGCCACCATGGTACGCTACGGCGGTTTCAAGCCGTGGATCTGTCTTAGTGATACCGCTTATGCAGGTGCGACCTTCAGGACTTTGCAGGTTACGGCTGCCGCGAAACGTACCGAAACACTGCATTGAGTCGTGGGAGCTACCGAGTTGATTACTGGCGATAATCACATTGCGCAACTCGACGTCAGCGCTATTACTGGACGTATTGTAGATACCGCCGCCGAGCCGGTCGGCGTAGTTGTGCGCAACAGTGACATTAATTAGGGTCGCTTGCCCACCGTTAAAATAGAGACCGCCGCCGTTGCCTTGATCGGCGGTTGGCGCATCAGCGCGATTGCCCACTACGGTGAGATTAGCGAGGATGGAGCGATTCCAGCCGGCATAGAAGGTCGTCTGCGCGATCAGAATCGCACCACCGTTATCTTCAGAACGGTTATTAACAAACGTCGAGTCGCGCAGCGTAAGAGGGCCATTGTGATGCATCAACGCGCCGCCGCTGGCTCGATTGTTACTGCTAAGGTAAACGACATTATCGGCGAAGAAGCTGCGCTCGATTTCAGAACGGTCGGGATGGTACAGGTACGAATAGACCGCACCGCCAAAATTACGCGCCTTGTTGCCGATAAAAATGCTATCACGGATCACAATCTGGCCGCCAACACCTGATTGGCCAGCGCCATCGTTGTAGATCGCACCGCCAAACCCGAAATTGGCCACCACACCGCCACGTGAACTATCGTTGTTACGGAAGGTCGAACGCAATACGGTGATCGGACAGCGCAGATTGTAGATGGCTCCGCCATTGATGCCGCGGTTGTTCTCAAAAAGGCTGTCTTCGATGTGAAGCTTACCAAAATGCATCGAGATAGCCCCGCCGCCTTCTTCATCAGTTCCAGCCGTGCTATCGTTGTTGCGGAAAATACTGTTGTAGATGAAGACCTGCGCGTTGAGGCCGGCGGAACGGATTGCGCCACCTTCGACGCTTCGCCCGTCAACCAACGTAAGATTACGGATAGTCAGAGTCGTGTCGTAGAGCCAAATAATGCGGGTGCGTCCGCCACCGCTCAGCGTCACCCGCCCGCCCTGCTGCGGGCCACCGCCGTCGATCTCAGTATTCTGGCGCACTTCCAATTGACTCGAGAGGGTAATCGTCACGGGTTGAGGACCACAGTTGAAGGTGACCCGTCCGCCATTGGCAACAGCGGCGCGGAGTGCAGCTTCGGTGCAACTCGCCGGCGTGCCGTTGCCAACTACACCGGCAGCACGAACCGGTGTTGCTGTCCAGAAGAGAAGGAGGCCGAGGAGGATCAGCCAGTGCACCGGAGATGATAGATTGTTCATTTTCTACCCTTGTGTAACGGTGCTGAGATGAAATTTCATTCATTTCGCAGGGTAGATGATTGGCTGGAGATGATCTACATGACTTTTGGGCTATATATGTAGATAGGACTAAAATGGGCGAGCAAAGTGAATAGATTGTCACATTGGGGATACCATAGGGGCACAGCCTGCTGGGCCCCTACGGTTGGATTGCTGCGGTGTACGAAATGGTTAAGGGCACAGCATACTAGGCCCCTACGGTGTGGATTGGGTGTCGGTTTCGGCGCGTTCGATGGTGCTGCCGATGCTGAAATACTTTGCTTCGGGATGATGCACCACGATCGCGGCGGTACTTTGTTCAGGCACGAGTTGGAAGGCTTCGGTTAACGTAACCCCAATCTCTTCACCGGGCAAAATCTGCCAGAGCTTGGCATGTTCGGCGAGATCGGGGCAGGCGGGGTAGCCCCACGAATACCGCTTACCCCGCCGTTCATCGAGGCCCAGCCCTTGCCGGATGATACGGTTAGTGTATTCGGCCAGCGCCTCGGCTAAACTGACGCCGAGGCCGTGAATGTAGTAGCTGCGGCTGTAGTCGCCGCGCCGTTGCAATTCATCAACCAGTTCATCAACCGCGCTACCCATCGTAACAATCTGGAACGCGGCGACATCATATTCACCGCTTTCGACGCTGCGGAAGTAGTCACTAATGCAGAGGCGCTCGCGGGCCGGCTGGCGCGGGAAGACAAAGCGAGTGAGTTCGCGCGAGCGGTTAGCCGGATCATAGACGATCAATTCTAGACCATCGCTCTGCACCGGAAAGTAGCCGTAGATCACTTTCGGCTGCAACCAGCCGTCACGCTCAGCCTCAGCCAGCAATTGGCGCACCTTCTGATCAAACTCGGCCCGCAGTTGCTCCCACTCAGCGCCTTTGGCATTCTTGGCCCCCCATTGCAGCCGGTAGAGACTGTTGCGATCAAGACATTCGAGGACATCGCTCAAGCGGATACGGCTAGTAGCCCGCCATCCCCAGAAAGGCGGCACCGGCACCGGCACATCGGTGCGCACCGCCGAACGCACACCGGCAGCAGTGGCCTGCGACGCTACACCGAGTTCATCCAAGGCCACCCGCCCGGTTACGCGCCGATGCAGCACATTCGCCGCTTCGCGGATCGTCTGCTCGATAAACTGCTCGCGGATAGCCGGATCGCTCAGCCGATCCATGGTCTCTAGCCCCTCAAAGGCATCTTTGCAGTAAAAGACGCCGGCGGGGTACGGTTCTTCCTCATCGACAAAGGTGATGCGCTGGCCGTATTGGCGATTGATCGCGGCACCGCCGACCAGCACCGGAATATTGAGTCCGCGCCGATACAACTCTTGCACACAGAGCGGCATCTGCTTGCTTGTACTGACCAGCAGCGCCGAGAGACCGATCGCATCGGCTTGCACTTCCAGCGCCTTCTCAATGATGGTATTAATCGGTACCTGCTTACCGAGATCGTAGACGGTGTAGCCGTTGTTGGAGAGGATGGTATTGACCAGATTCTTACCGATATCATGCACATCGCCGTACACCGTTGCCAGCACCACCTTCGCCTTGCTCGAACCTTCAATGCGGTCAAGGTAGTTTTCGAGCCGGGCGACCGCCTTCTTCATCGCTTCGGCGCTCTGCAAAACAAAGGGCAAGATCAGTTGGCCGGCGCCAAACAGATCGCCAACCTCTTTCATCGCCGGCAACAGCACGTTATTCAGCACCTCAATCGCCGCCCGACCCTGTGGCGACGCACCCTGTTCATCACGCGCCGCCGCCGCCGGATCGCTGAGGTGCAAGCCAAGCGCTTGCAAGCGCTCATCAACTGCTTGATCAATATCGTCCTCGATCCCCTCTTTCTTGCGGTGCAGAATTTTCCAATGCAACCGCTGATCGACCGTCATACCGGCAGTGGGGTCTTCGCGCTCGTTGTCGCTGCTGGCAGCATGCTGTTCAAAATAGGCGATAAAGCGGGCCAGCGCATCTTCGCGACGGGCAAAGATCAGGTCTTCGCACAGCTCGCGTTGTTCAGGATCGATTTCAGCATAAGGAGTCACGTGGGCCGGGTTAATAATCGCGGTATCAAGACCGGCGGCCACAGCGTGGTAGAGGAAGACCGAATTGAGCGCAGCGCGGGCATGCGGGGCCACACCAAAGCTGAGATTGCTCACGCCAAGCGTGGTAAAACAGCCGGGAATTCGTTGTTTGACGAGCCGAATTCCTTCGAGCGTCTCGATCGCCGAGCGGCGCAGCTCTTCTTGACCGGTCGTAATCGGGAAGGTCAACACATCGAAGACGAGCGCTTCGGCGGGCAAACCATACTCATCGCGGGCAATTTGGGCGATCCGCTCGGCGATGGCTACTTTGTGCTCGGCAGTGTGAGCCATGCCCTCCTCGTCGATGGTCATTGCAATCACTGCTGCACCGTAGCGCGCCGCCAACGGCAACACCTTATCAATCTTCGCGCCTCGTCCACCCTCAAGCGAGACCGAATTGATCAGAGCGCGACCGGGATAGATTGACAACGCCGCCTCAAGCACATCAGCTTCAGTTGTATCAATCACTAATGGCAACTCGATATTGAGGGTCAGCTTTTTGATCAGGCGCGTCATCTGCTCTTTTTCGTCAGTGCGCTCGGTCATCGCCACACAGACATCGAGCATATGCGCGCCGCTCTCGACCTGCTCGCGGGCCACTTCAAGCGCGCCATCGTAGTCGTCGCGCAGCAGCAGCCGCTTCACCTTCCGCGAACCGAGCGTATTCAACCGCTCGCCGATCATAGTGAGGGTAGCATCTTGGCGCAGCGCCGCGGCGCGAATGCCTGAACTGACGCTGGGAATATATTCCACCTGCCGCGGTTTGGGTCGAGGCACATCACCCAAGATCTGGCGCAAACGGGCAATATGAGCGGGGCGGGTACCACAACAGCCGCCAACGACCGAGACACCGTAATCGAGCACAAACTCGCTTAGCGTCTCGGCAAACGGCTCCGGCTCCATCGGATAAACTGTGCGTCCCTCCACCTCAAGCGGCAAGCCGGCGTTGGGGATGCACGAAATCGGCTTACGCGAATGGGCAGTCAGATACTCGATCGCCGCCCGCATATGTTCGGGGCCGGTGCCACAATTGAGACCGATCACATCAACCGGCATCGCTTCGAGGGTGGCGATCAGCGCGGGCACATCGGTACCCAGTAGCATACGCCCAGACAGATCGAGAAAGACCTGCGCCTGCACCGCAATATCGGGCCGGTTGAGATCGAGCTTAGCCCGGCGGATGCCGTCGAGCGCAGCCTTGACTTCAAGAATGTCAACACTCGTCTCAACCAACAACAGATCAACGCCACCCTCGATCAAGCCAATCGCTTGCTCGCGAAACATGTCTGACAACTCGGCAAAGGTAATATTGCTCAGCTCAGGATCATCTGACGAGGGCAGCTTGCCGGTCGGCCCCATCGAACCGGCGACGTAGCGCGGGCGGCCATCACGTTCGGCGAAGCGATCAGCGACCCGGCGCGCTAGCGCTGCGGCGGCACGGTTGATCTCAATCGTGCGATCACCCAATCCCCATTCGGCAAGACGGAGGCGAGTGCTTTGAAAGGTATTGGTCTCGATCACATCGCAACCGGCCTCGAGAAATGAGGTATGAATCGCTTCAATCACATCGGGACGGGTGATTACCAGATAATCGCGACAGCCAAAGGTTGCCTCGCCGCCGTAATCCTCGGCGGTCAGATCAAAGGTATCGATCGAGGTACCCATTGCGCCGTCGTAGATCAACACCCGTTCGGCTAGAGCTTGGAGATAGGTTGGTCGCGTCACATCCGCCTCGTCAGATCTTCTAGAAAGGGAACACCGCAGCGCGTTCCTAGCTAAAATATCCCATAAACAAGCGCCGGCAGCCTCTAGCAACAGCGCCGGCGCTGAGTCGTTTCACAACGTATACTATATCATAATAAGTGGTAAGCGCGCATAGAGCCGAGACACTCGCCAGGCGGAGAGATGGCTAGCACGGAACGATGGCGGGAGCAGCACAAGGTTTGTACCGGTAGGACGTATCATGATGTATCCCTGCCAGCCGCAGCGGATAGGCCTAGTTCAGCGTCGTCTGGCTACTTGTCACCAAATAGATCACCCGTTCGCCGATATTGGTGGCGCGATCGGCAGTGCGCTCGAGGGCATGCACCATATCCAGCAGATCGATCGCCGCTTCAAACCGGTCAGGGTCTTGACGGGCATCGGCGATGATCAGGGCGCGCAAGGCATCTTCTAGCTCATCCACTCGCTCATCGTGAGTGGTCAGTGAACGAGCCAATTCGGCATCTTGGCGCAAAAACGCTTCGAGGCTGGTATTAACCATCTGCAACGCCAGTTGGGCCATCTCGTGAATCTGGGGCGGCGGCGCGACAAAAGCTACACGGCGCGACGCGCGCCGCACCCGCTTGGCAATGCTGTTGGCATAATCGCCAATCCGCTCCAACTCGCCGGCAATTGCTGTCACCACGCTGGTCAAACGCAGGTCAGACGCCACTACCGGCTGCTGGGTAGCCAATACGTGGATCACACTCTCTTCCAATGTCCGCCACGCTTCATCGATCTGCTGATCATCGTGAATAATCTGCGCCGCAGCAACGGTATCCCATGTTTCAAGGCAATGAATAGCGCGTAACAATTGCTGCTCGACCATACTGAACATTCGCAGCAGATCTTCACGCAAGGCGCTGATCTGGCGAATATAGCGTTCGCGCACCATGTCTATTCCTCCTCGCCTAAGCTGAATCAGCGTACCATCTCTCGGCTGCCAAACCCATACCGCGGCGCTGTCGATCTGATTTTGCGCACAGTAAGAGCCAATCCCATTATACTTGAAACTTCATTGGAATTGGTGAAGAATCTGCCGCATTGGAGCGTTATCACTTTATTATCAGACAACTCGCCAATACATCATCAGGATAGGTTATTTGACTTGTATCAAGGTAGAAAACAAATAGCATAGCGTTAGAACATCAGCGGCTCGCTCAAGATTGCCAGACGGACGATTGCTGTGATACACCATCCCGTCAGCCCATGATTGCGATGAAGCACAGGCTGCCCAGCCGATCTTCGCTTGACGCACACGCCAGTTCGTGGTAAAATAGTGTCAGTTTTACACCAAAGAAAGGAGGCCAGTGATGCCCGCAATCCACGATTTGGCTACGCGCAGCGCACCATTTCTGACCTATCTCGAGCAGTGGTATAACACCTTGCCGGAAGTTGATCTCGCGACGATCATTGGCGATGCGCCGGAACGGGTTGCACTCTGTTCGATCGACATGATCAACGGCTTCTGCAAAGAGGGGCCGCTGGCCGGGCCACGAGTCGGCGCGCTAGTCGAGCCAGTGGTCATGCTGTTCAACCGCGCCTACGAGCTAGGGGTGCGCGCTTTTGTGTTAACCCAAGACACCCACGATCCGGCGACGCCAGAGTTCGCCGCCTACCCGCCGCACTGTGTAGCCGGCACTGCCGAAAGCCAGACGATTCGCGAGCTGGCTGAGTTGCCATTTGCCAATCAGATTGTGGTGATTGAAAAGAACTCGCTCAGCTCGCACCTTGGCACCCGCTTCGGCGCATGGCTGGCCGAGCATCCACAGCTCGACACCTTTGTGCTGGTTGGCGATTGCACCGATCTATGCGTCTACACCGCCGCAATGCATCTGCGGCTCGAAGCCAACGCTTTCAATCTCAAACGGCGGGTCATTGTAGCCGCCAACGCGGTTGACACCTTCGACACCCCGGTGACAGTGGCACGCGAGCTTGGCATCTATGCCCACGACGGCGATTTGCACCACGTCTTGTTCTTGCACCACATGGCGCAAAACGGGGTTGAAGTGGCGAATATCCGCTAACCATCGTCCGGCGGCATCTCTGGCTAGTATCGTGGTATACTAGATCCTTGATCGCCGCAATACTGCCGGGAATGACTATGCCGGACACCGAAGATCTTGCTGCTCTGACTGTCGCCGAACTGGTGGCGCACGTGCGCGAGTTGCGCAGCGCCAACGCCCAACTGCGCCGCCAGTTGCACCCCGCCGGCCCGCCTTTGGCCGTCCACGCGATAGCTGAGGAACTGATCCGGCAAACATCGTTGTTGGCGCGGCTAGGGATCGAGTTTCGCGACGACCTCGAACCGATGGCGCTAGCGCAGCAGGCGTTACAGTCGGTCACGATCAATCTACCCGCCGATGAAGCGACTGTCGTGCTGCTTGGCCCCGATCAGCAACCGGCCTATGCGCTGACGGCGGCGCTTGGCGCGCCACGGCTGTTGCCGCCTGAACGGGCCGCCGAACTGATCACGCAGGGCAGTGCCGGTTGGGCCTTGCGCCACGGCAGCAGTGTGGTCTTGCTCGATCTCGCCAACGATATTCGTCGCTTCCAGCTCCGCGAATTGCAGGCCGGCGGCAGTCTGATCGCGACGCCGATCCGGCAATCAACGGCAACGATCGGGGTGCTGATCGTCTATCGGCTCGCCACTCACGCCTTTAGTAGCAGTGATCTGATCTTGATCGAGAGCGTGGCCACCCAGCTCGGCGTCGCCATTGGCGCGGCGCGGCTCCATCAGCAAAGCCGCCTCCGCCAACAACATATTTTGACCTTGCTCAACTTCGGCCAGACGTTTACGGCCAGCCATACCTTGGGCGATGTGGCGGCGCAGTGCCATACCATCGCGACCGAAACCTTTGCTGCTCGTTGGGGCTTGCTCTTCGTGCGCCCCTCGCCCCAGAGCCAACCGGCTTGGATCGCACCTACCAACCTCTCGCTTGAAGCGCCGGTCGCCGCTGCTGGCGGCGCAGCCCAATTGACGGCTGATAGCCAGAGCGTGGTGACGATGGCGCTCACCGACGAGCTGACCTGCATTGCCCTGCCTTTGATCCACGACGGCGCATCGATCGGCGGGTTGGCGCTCGGTTATGTCGGCCCGCAAGCCACTTCATCCGGCCTTGATTGGAACCTGTTGGAATTGTTTGCCCGCCAGACCGCGACGGTCTGCGCCACGTTACAACTCGTCGCCCGCTTACGCGAACAGACACAGCTCCTCGAAGAGCTGATTGCCGAACGCACGAATCAACTGCAACGCTCACGTGATTTGTTGCGGGTCGTGTTTGATAGTCTCCCCGAAGGCGTGGCCTTGCTCGACGAGAGCGAACGGCTCGCTGCTGCTAATACCGTCTTCGCCAATCAAATCATTGGCCGCCATCCCCGTGAGTTAGTCGGCAAGACCTACGCCCATCTGCTGCGCATGATCGAACGCGCAGCGCCAACCTCGATTGAACTGCTGCCTGACCCGCGAGCCGGACGGCAACGGCTACGCATCCGACAGATGTTCCCTGACGGCGCGCGCAGTTATGTGATCGAACGGATGGACATTCCAGCATCGCATGGTCAGCCGGCCTCGCGCTTAGAGTTCTGGCGGCGCGAACTGTAGTTGTTTCCGTTGTCTAGCACCTTAGAATCATACGATGCCATACTTACACACAACCCGCAATGGAATTCGCATCTTGATCGAAGAGTTGCCGCACACCCATTCGGTGGCGATCGGTTGTTTCATTGATATTGGCGCTCGCTATGAGCCGGCAGAAGTGGCCGGCGCTGCTCATTTTATCGAGCATATGCTCTTTAAAGGCGCCGGCGCGTACCCGACAGCCCATGCTATTTCGCTGGCGATTGAGGGGGTCGGTGGCTATCTTAACGCCTCAACCGGTTATGAAACGACCGTCTTCTACGCTAAAGTTGCTGCGATCCATTTCGATCGCGCATTGCACGTGTTAAGCGAGATGCTGCAACGCCCGCTGTTTGACGCAACTGAATTGGAAAAAGAGCGGCGGGTGATTATCGAAGAGATTCGCGGGATTCAAGACAACCCCACCGAAGTCGTACATGTGTTGTTGCAGCAGACGATGTGGGGCGATCACCCATTTGGGCGTGACATCGCTGGCAACATTGCCACCGTGAGCGCCATATCGCGCACCGAGCTGTTGCACTTTTTCCGGCGAGGCTACCATGCCGGCAATCTGGTGGTGTCGGTCGCCGGCAAGATCAGCGCCGACCAAGCGATCCCTGCAATCGAGCGCGCCTTTGCTGATCTGCCTACCGGCCAGCGTCCCGTCGCAGTTGCGGCGCCGGCGTTGCCGCGAGAACAACGGCTGAGCCTCTTGCCACGCGATATTGAGCAGGGCAATGTCTGTCTTGGTCTGCCCGGCGTCTCATACCACGACCCCGACCGGCGAGCAGTGCAGGCGCTTGATGCCCTGCTCGGCGGCGGTATGTCGTCGCGCCTGTTCCAGACCATCCGCGAAGAGCACGGTCTCAGTTACAATATCGGCTCGTACCATAACGAGTTTGCCGATACCGGCATGTGGGTGATCTACGCCGGGGTGGAACCGGAGGCCTTACGCGATGCGGTGGCGATGACGCGCCAGATTGTACGCGATTTGGCCGAGTACGGCCCGACGACGCAAGAACTGGCAACGGTGAAAGAGCAACTGAAAGGCAGTTTGCTGCTCTCGTTGGAAGACACATGGTCGGTAGCGTCACGTAACGCCGCCAGCTTGCTTCGCCACCAGACAGTGCAACCAGTTGAGCAGATCGTGGCCGAGATAGATGCGCTCACCCTTGCCGACTTGCAGCGCGCTGCGCACCGCTTGTTGGGAGATCAGCAACAGTGGCTGGCGGTAGTTGGCCCGTATGATGACGATGATCGGGCCGATTTGCAAGCCCTGCTCGAAGAATGAGGCTGGTTGATGAAAACGGTTGCTGTTGTTGGTGCTGGGATGGCCGGGTTGGCCGCCGCTTGCGCACTGCAAGCCGCTGGCATCGCCACGGTGGTGTTTGAAAAGAGTCGCGGTGTGGGCGGGCGCGCCGCCACCCGCCGCATTGGCGATTGTTGTTTCGACCACGGCGCGCAATATGTGAAAGCGCCTTCGGCTGCTCTGCAAGACCTCATTGCCGCCACCGGCGATGCGGTGCAAATCCAGCGCCCGGTATGGACGTTTACCGCCGCCAACCAGATCGGCCCCGGCGATCTTGCGTATGGAAATGAGCAAAAGTGGACGTGGCCCGCCGGTATCACGCGCTTGGCTAAGTATCTCGCCAACGGCCTCGATGTGCGGCTAGAGACCACCGTTGCGAGCATGTATGCCACCGGCGACCGCTACCGTCTCACTGCTGCTGATGGAAGCGATCTGGGCCGCTTTGACGCCGTGCTGCTCACTGGACCCGCCCCGCAGAGTGCTGCGATCCTCGCCGCCGGCGATCTCGCGCCGGCGAGCGCCGCCCTGATCGCAGCGCTCCATTCCGTCCAATACCGCCGCTCGATCAGTATCACTGCCGCCTTCCCCCACCGCCCTAACGTGCCTTGGTATGCGCTGGTCAATATCGATCGCCAACACCCAATCAGTTGGCTGGCTTGCGAACACGATAAGCCGGGCCGGGCTCCAGATGAGGTCGGCTTGTTGATCGCGCAGATGAGCGACGGGTGGGCAACCACCCACTGGGACACGTTGCAGAAAGGGACCTTCGCCCCCGCCGATCCGTTACCGCCGCCAATCAACGAGGCGTTGGCGGCGATCCGGGTTCTCGCCGGCGACTTAGGTGCGCCGCTGTGGATCAATGTACAACGCTGGCGCTACGCTTTGCCAGACACCGCTACCCCGTTGACGACAATGGATCGGATTGTTGTGGCGGGTGATATGGTAGCCGGGCAGGGTCGAGTGCATCTAGCCATCGAAGAGGGCTGGCGCGCTGCTGATCAGATTCGGGGGTGGTTGGAGTAGGTGAAATCTCGTCATTGAAGGGGGCGAAGCTCTCGTAGCAATCTCCCGCGCAGGCGCGAACGAACGCTGGACGCTTGCGTGCAAAAGCGGGGGGCTTCGCTGCCCACCGGCGGCGCACCCTAACCGGTGGGGAACACACGATGCGTAAAAGATGTCCCTCCTGCGGTCGCGGGAGATTGCTCCCACTCCACCGACGGTGCGGCTGTAGCGACCGATCCCTCCCGCGATCGCGGGAGATCGCTGCAGGGGCGGGTCAACTAGCTCCGCTGGCTGACCTCATCCCCCCGCAATGACTTACGAGGCGCATTGACGTCTGTTCCCCAACTCTTTCTCTCTGTAAGCGAGATGAGGAAACATCAAGGAAAACATGATGACAACCTCTGTGTGGCCACCAGTCTTTGACGGGCACAACGATGTGGTGCTCGACCTGTATCGGCCTGAACCGGGTAAAGAGCGTGACTTCTTTACTGCCAGCCCGCACGGCCATCTTGATCTGCCCCGCGCCCGCGCCGGCGGGTTTGGCGGCGGGTTCTTTGCAATCTACGTGCCGCCGCCGCCTGCTCCCAAACCGCAGGCTACACCACTGCCCGAACCACCCTACCACCTGCCGTTGCCGCCGGCGCTCGATCACGGTTATGCCCTGCGCACGACCTTAGCGATGGCGGCGCGCTTGTTTCGCGTCGAAGCCGAATCGCAAGGCCAGTTGCGCGTCTGCCGCACGGCTGGCGAGATTGCCGATTGTCTCGCCAACAATGTCATTGCTGCCATCTTTCACATCGAAGGCGCTGAGGCGATCGGCCCCGATCTCGATGAGCTTGAGGTGCTCTACCAAGCTGGCCTACGCTCGCTTGGCCCGGTCTGGAGCCGGCCTAATATCTTTGGCTACGGCGTACCGTTCGCCTTTCCCGCCTCGCCCGATATTGGCCCCGGCCTAACCGAGGCTGGCAAGGCGTTGGTGAAAGCGTGCAACCGACTGCGCATCATGATCGATCTTTCGCACCTCAACGAAGCCGGCTTTTGGGATGTGGCCCGCCTGAGCGACGCGCCGCTCGTGGCGACCCACTCCAACGCGCATGCGATCTGCCCGAGCAGCCGCAATCTGACCAACCAGCAGCTCGCGGCGATCCGCGAATCGGGTGGGATGGTCGGGCTGAACTTCGCCGTCACCTTCTTACGCCCCGACGGGCAGCGCGATGCCAATATGCCGCTGGCGGTGATGGTGCAGCATATCCAGTATTTGGTCGAACGATTGGGCATTGATCACGTCGGTTTCGGCTCTGACTTTGATGGCGCACTGATGCCGGCAGCCATCGGCGATGTGGGCGGTCTGCCCCGCCTCTTGCAGGCGCTGGCCGAGGCCGGGTTTACGCCAGCCGAACTGCGCAAGCTGGCTTACGAGAATTGGCTGCGCGTTCTGCGTTTGACGTGGGGAGGATAAACAAACTAGTATGCGCGACCTTCATCCAACCGAGCAACGAGTGCTCGCTGCCATCGACGACGCTGGCTTGCTAGAGGCGCTGACCGCGCTGGTCGGCATCCCTAGCCTTGACGGTACTGCCGCCGAAAACGAAGCGCAGGAATACGTCGCTGCGCTGCTGGCCAGACAAGGGATGGCCGTCGATCGCTGGGAGATCGATTTGCCGCAGTTGTACGCGCACCCCGCCTGTAGTTGGGAAGTGCCGCGCGAGCAGGCATTGGGGGTGGTGGGGACGCTTGGCGATGACCGCGGTGGGCGCAGCCTGATCTTTAACGGGCATGTTGATGTGGTGCCAGCCGGCGATCATCGCCGCTGGGGCAGCGACCCGTGGCAAGCGACCATCATCGATGGGCGAGTCTATGGGCGCGGCACGCTAGATATGAAAGGCGGCTTGTGCTGCGCCATCTTTGCCGCGCGCGCGATTGCCGCCGCTGGGGTACGCCTACGCGGACGGTTGTTGATCCAGAGTGTGATCGGCGAAGAAGACGGCGGCTTGGGCACCTTGGCAGCCATTATGCGCGGCCATACCGCCGATGCCGCGATCGTCGCCGAACCAACCGAACTCAAAGTCGCGCCGGCCCAAGCCGGCGCGCACAACTTCCGCCTGACCGTCTATGGCGCGGCGGCCCACGGCTGCGTGCGCGAAGAGGGGGTAAGCGCGATCGAGAAGTTTGCGCCGCTCCACCAAGCCCTCCTCGACCTCGAACGCCGCCGCAACGAACGGCTGCGGGCCGCCGACCCTAGCGGTCTGTTTGCCCGCTACCGTACCCCCAATGCGATCTGCATTGGGATCGTGCGGGCCGGCGAGTGGGCTTCATCCGAAGCCGAACAGCTCGTGGCTGAAGGCCGCTACGGGATTGGGATCGGTGAAGACCCCGCCGCCGCTCGCGCCGAACTTGAGCAGACGATTGCCGCTGCTGCTACTCAAGACCCGTGGCTGCGCGATCATCCGCCAACGCTGGAATGGTGGGGCGGACGGTTTGATCCGGCCAGCACCCCGCTCGACGCGCCGATTGTGCAGACCTTGGCGGGCTGCGATCAGGCCGTGCGCGGCGCGCCGCCCGTCTTCGAAGGTATGACCTACGGCGCCGATATGCGGCTACTGGTGAATGTCGCCGGCATCCCCACCGTCTTGTACGGGCCGGGTGATGTGCGCGACGCGCACCGGCCCAACGAATCGGTCACCATTGCCGATTTGCAAGCTGCAACCCGCGTCTTTGCCCTCACTGCGCTCCGTTTTTGCGGATACGACGAGGAATAACCTTATGAAAACCAGTCTCCAAATCGCTGCCGAAGCCCGGCTCGAACCGATCGGCGTTATTGCCGAACGGCTCGGTTTGCCCACGGAGTATCTCGAACCGTATGGCCGCTACCGCGGCAAGATTGATCTCGCCTTTCTCGATGACTATGCTGATCGCCCGCGCGGCCGTTACATTCTGGTCAGTGCCATTACTCCAACTCCGCTTGGCGAAGGCAAAACCACCACCTCAATCGGGCTAGCGATGGCACTCAACCGGATCGGCAAGCGAGCCGCCGTGACTCTGCGCCAATCGTCGCTAGGGCCCGTATTTGGCATCAAAGGCGGCGGCGCCGGTGGCGGCTACAGCCAGATCGTGCCGCTGGCCGAAAGCATTTTGCACCTCAACGGCGACATTCACGCCGTCTCACAAGCCCACAACCAACTGGCAGCGCTCGTGGATAACAGTTGGTACCACGGCAACCCGCTCGACATCGATTCCGACCGGATCGAGATCAGGCGAGTCGTTGATGTGAATGACCGCTTCTTACGGCAGATCATGATCGGGTTAGGCGGCAAGCAGAACGGCTTTCCGCGCCAAACCGGTTTTGACATTAGCGTTGCCAGTGAGCTGATGGCAATCTTGGCGATGGTCAACGGTGCCGGTGCTAAAGCGGCGCTGCGTGATCTGCGCACTCGGATCGGACGTATGGTAGTTGCCTTTCGCCGCGACGGCACACCTGTCACTGCCGAAGATGTTAAAGGCGCTGGCGCAGCGACCGTGTTGATGCGTGAGGCGCTCAAGCCCAACCTGATGCAAACCATCGAGAACACCCCGGCACTGATCCACGCCGGCCCGTTTGCTAACATCGCGCAGGGTAACTCCTCGATTCTGGCCGATCTGGTTGCGCTGCGCTGCACCGAGTATGTTGTCACTGAAGCCGGGTTTGGCGCTGACATCGGGGCCGAAAAGTTCTTCCATCTCAAATGTCGCGCAAGCGGTCTCTGGCCCGATGCAGCAATCGTAGTAGCGACCATCCGTGCTCTCAAAGCGCACAGCGGCAAATATGAGATTGTGGCGGGCAAGCCACTGCCGGAAGCGTTGCTGCAAGAAAATCCCGACGACGTATTGGCCGGCGGGGCCAACTTGCGCCGCCAGATCACCAACATTGCCCAGTTTGGGGTACCGGTGATTGTGGCCCTCAATGCCTACCCCGAAGACACCCCAGCAGAGATCGAAGCCGTGGCCCAGATTGCCGCTGCCGCCGGCGCTGCCGGCATGGCGGTGAGCAACGTCTACGCCGAAGGTGGAGCCGGCGGCGTCGAACTGGCCCGGCTGGTGGCGCAGGTGGCCGAACGGCCCGGCCCACGCGAACCGAAATTTCTCTATCCGCTGGAGATGCCGTTGGCCGAGAAGATTGCAGTGATCGCCCACCGCGTCTACGGCGCTGCCAGTATCGAGCTGAGCGAGACCGCTGCCGCGCAACTAGACGCTTTTGCGACCGCTGGTTTCGGCGACTTACCAATCTGCATGGCCAAAACCCATCTCAGTCTCAGCCACGACCCAAAATTACGCGGCGCGCCGGCAGGCTTCACCTTCCCCATCCGCGAAGTGCGAATCAGCGCCGGGGCCGGTTTCATCTTACCCATTGCCGGCACGACGGTGACCATGCCGGGCTTGGGCGCGCATCCGGCAGCCCACCAGATTGATATTGATGTAGAAGGGAATATCGTTGGATTGTTTTAGCGTCGCCACCGTGCCCGTCAGATTTGTGGCGGGCACGGTATGTTAACGGTAATGCGTGCGCGATACAATATGAGAAACGTCGTAACAAACCGTCACCACCAACACTTTTATGATTGTCTCCCATCCCCGCCGCACCATCATCTCACGCCACGAACAATTTCACCTCGCCCAACAAGCGTTGCGCCGGCTCGACCGCGGCACAGGTCTGATCGCGCTTGGCGCCAGTCTCATTGTTGGCGCAATCGCGGCGTTGATCTGGCTGCAACCGCACCTCGCTCCTATTCCGGCCAGCATCGCGATCAACCTGATGACGATTGGCATTGGCGCAGCTTGCCTCATTGCCGGCTGGCGCCGGTACAGCTTTCACCGCCAACTACGGGCCGCAACCGCCATCACCGACGCCCCCATGATCGATTGCTGGATCGAAAACGCCTTTGAGGGCGAGCCGGGAGTGATCGCGTGGGAATTGGTCACCAGCCAGCCTGACGGTACAGAAGTACGGTTGCGGCAAGCACAATTGATTGATCCATCATTGGTGACCGTTTTTCAACGTGCCGCTACCGTTCCGGTGCGCTACGTACCGGCGAACCCTACGGTATCGGCCTTGATCATCGAATAACGACGACACGCGGCCCTAAAAATCCCGAATATCCCACGTCACTTAGATCATAGGCGGTATCTGAGCTACCGCGCCCTTTGCCCGAAGATGCTTGGGCTGCCGAATATCCTTCACCACCTAGATCGCAGGCAGTCGCGGAGCTGCCGCGCACCGCAACGGATCACTAGAACCTGTTATGCACTTCGGAGATCAACGTGGGATGCGTTCAGCATGACACACCAACCCTATCCACGCGGCGTGAGCCTTCATCGCTCTCTACCTGACCTTTATAACTGAAGACGCCCCGCAGCGCGACCACTCGCTGCGTGAGGTTGTGAATGGATGGCGTTGGAGCGTCCACACGGGCGTAGCGACGTTGCAATGCAACGTCGCTCCAACGCGCATGCTGCCCACCGATCTGCCGCCGTGGCCCACCGTCTCTATTGAGGGCCGAGGTCGTTACGACGCTTCGACAGGCCCAGCGTACCGCGCTCGTCCATGAATGGCGCGCGTTCGCCGGTTGGCACGCGATGAGGAGCGGTTGCCAAAACCCTTGGCCGGAGTGCATGTGCTGGCCAGTGCGATCCTCATACGGAAGCGGTTTATTCCCGTTACGGTCAAACGTACATAGCAGGCTCTAGTGGTTGTGCGAGCGTAAGCGCCGGTGCAATGACAAAACTGCAACCCTTGCAGGAGGACGAGTATGCTATGATGTATTAGCAACTGTTGCTTAATATGTCACATCATAATCATCATCACCGCCTATGAAGCGCCGATTGCTGCTGATCCTGCTGATCATTACGAGCCTTGCCAACTTGCTGGCGCTTACCCCTCCTGCACCGGTGCGTGCCGACCCGGTCACCCTTAGCGCCACACCTACCAGCCTTGCCGCTACCGTCGAACTCGGTAGTACTCTCACCCTTGATCTGACGATTACAAACAACGGCACTAATCCGATTACGCCGCTACTCTACGCTGGCTTTCCACCACCGATTGCCCCAGCTCGGATGGCTGCACTGCCATCGCTCCCTGTGCCCTTACCGCAACAGAAAGAACGGGTCGATCCCGACTTACAAGCAGAACTTAACCGCGGCCCCACCCGCTTTCTCGTCTTCTTTGCCGACCGGCCTGATCTTGGCCCGGCCTTGTTGATGCACGACTGGACAGCACGCGGCGAGTATGTCTATCGCACACTTACTGAACATGCCGAACGTAGCCAGCGCGCAGTGCGGGCGATGCTTGATGCGGCTGGCGTGCGTTACACACCGCTCTGGATCGTAAATGCCTTATTGGTTGAAGGAGATGCCGCACTCGCTGATGCGCTCGCCGCTCATGCGGACGTTGCGATGCTCACTGCCGATCACACGTTGCAGATGACGCCACCGGCAGAAACAACAACGACCGTTTCGTGCTACGCAACCACAAACAACGTGTGCTGGAATATCGCCCAAATCGGCGCCGATCGAGTCTGGCGTGAATTCGGTGTCACCGGGGCCGGAATTACAGTAGCGAACATTGATAGCGGTGTGGCGTACACGCATACGGCGCTGATTGACCAATACCGCGGCAACCTTGGCGGTAGTGGATTTGACCACAACTACAACTGGTTTGATTCGGTTGGTAATCAACTAGCACCGGTTGCCTCAGGCAGTCACGGTACCCACGTGATGGGAACAATGGTCGCCAATCCATCCGACCAACCGGCAATGGGGGTTGCACCGGGAGCAAGGTGGATTGCAGCACGGGCGTGCAGCATGAGTTCGTGCAATAGTAGTGACATCATCGCTGCTGCCCAATGGATGCTGGCGCCGACCGACCTGAACGGCAACAATCCGCGGCCGAGTATGCGACCCCACATCTTGAATAACTCGTGGTCATTCGGCAGCGGCGGCAATACGGTATACATCGGCTATACAGCCGCGTGGCGCGCAGCCGGGATATTTGTAGTTTTTGCCGCAGGTAATATAGATAGTAATTACTACGGTTGCAGTTCTATTGCTTCGCCCGGTGATTACGCCGATGTCGTTGCGGTGGGAGCAACCGATCGCAACGACCGTGTGACAGTCTTTAGCCGGATTGGGCCGACAACTGATGGCCGGGTGAAGCCTGATCTGGTTGCACCGGGTGCTCAAATCACATCGACCGTAGCAACCAGTGGTTATTCTAGCATGTCAGGTACCTCAATGGCTGCGCCGCACGTTGCCGGGGCAGTGGCCTTGCTCTGGTCGGCAAACCCGCAGTTGATTGGCAATTACGATGCGACCTACACCCTCCTCACTGCAAATGCTTTGCCAATAACGAATGACCCCAATTACATGGGAACGACACACGCCGCTTGCCGCCCCGACACTGTCCCGAACAATATCTACGGTCATGGACGACTTGACGCTTTTGCTGCTGTCGCCGCAGCGCGGGTGAACATACCTTGGCTCGTGCTGTCTGATACGACACCGGCTAGTCTTGCCAGTAGTGGTGATGTAACCATCCCTATTACGCTCGATGCGCGCAAGGTGGCTGGGCCGGGTATCTATACAGCACGGATATTGATCTACGCCAACAATCTTACCGATCCGCCATTAGCAATTCCGGTGACGATGATTGTACCGGCACGACCAAGCCATGCTACCATCAGCGGCACAATTACTGATAGCGAAACCGGTCAGCCGTTGTCCGGCACCGTGACCACTGCCTTCGGCGCCATGGTCAGAGCAAATGCAACCGGCGCCTATAGCCTCGTCGTGCCCGGCGGCGTGGCTCAGACTCTCACCGCTGCTACTAGCGGCTTCACCACCCAAAGCCAAAGTGTTACCCCGCCTACCGGTGGTTCAGTCACGCTCAACTTTAGCCTTAATCCGCTCCGGCCAAAACTGACGGTGCTGAACGATCTGGTGACAGCAACGGTTGATTTCAATCAAACCGTGACCGTTGACCTACCGTTGCGCAACGATGGCAATGTTCCACTCAGTTATACGTTACGCATCGATAACGAACCGTATGGCGTGTGGCGGAGTGATGAACCTGATGGACCGACTGGCGGATGGATCGATCCGCCAGCGAGTAGGCAGATACTGAGTCTCTTTGATGACAACAATAGCAACGCGATTGATATCGGCTTTGATTTCTCCTTCGACGGTCAGTTCCATCGTTTTATGTACGTGGGAGCCAACGGCATTCTCGCCTTTGCTCCATTTAGCAGTGTTAGCACTCCGTTTAACCCATCGTGTCTACCGCTCGCTGAAACCAACGCACCGGCAATTACCCCGCTCCACGTTGATTTTGACAGCAGTGCCGGCGGCGAGATTAGCGTTGCTCGGGTGAGTGCCGGTACATTGGTGACATGGGATAATGTACCACTATACGGCACGACACGCAGATTGAGCGTACAAGCGTTGCTCCAGCCAAACGGTGTCATTCGCTTCCATTACCGCGATGTTGCTGACGTGATTACCGATGACATGGGAGTTATTGGCCTCCAATTCACTGATAGCTTCCAAACCATCGCCTGCGATTTTGATGCTAATAGCTACCCTCCGCTTGATCTGAGCAATGACCTCGTGATTGAGTTACGTCCGCAGCTTAATCCACAAGCGTGGCTGAGTATCGCAAGCGAGGGCAGTGCGCAGATTGCTGCCGGTGCTTCAGCTACCGCTCACCTTGATGCACGGTGGATCGGGCCTCTCAACGCAACACAACAAGCGCGGGTAAAAATCATGAGCAATGATCCGCGTCAACCGATCACAACCACCCGTATCCAGCTCACCGAAGGCATGCCGGCGCCGTATCAAGTGATCATCGTGATGATCTATCGCTAACGATGCAACGTTTTGGCGGTGGCGTTCGTCTGTTCTGTTGTCAATGCAATTTGGTAAAGAGGACAGAACATCTGTATGGAACGCCACCGCAACGATATATTCGCACCAATCGACGTTGATCACGTGCTTGAACGCATCGCTGGCGGCAACGAGACGGATGTCTACCGCAGTGACGATCATCGATTCGTAGTTAAACTCAAAGGTGAACTAGGCAGCCGCAATGTAGCATCTATGTTGGCCGACGCTCGCCGTATGCAACGCACGGCGGGGCGGTTTGCCGCCTGCCTTGGCCCACGCCACGCTATCCCAACCTCTTTCGTGCTTAGCCGGGATAGCGCGGGGTTTGTACATGCGTTAGCGATCCAACCGTATCTCGCCGATGCGCGCGTCTTGGCTAGTATTGACTGGAGATCAATGGACGCGGTTCAGCGCCGACGAATCGGGCGCGACCTCCGCCACATCATTGCCCAAGCGGTGAGCTGCCTCTTCCGTACCGGCCACCTGCCCGATCTGTACGGCCGAGTCAGCGCCAGCGCCGCCGAACGCCAGCGCCGCAAGCAGTTGCGCTATCTACCTGAACGGATCTGGAGTTTTCTAGTCAAACGCACTATCCTGCATTCGCAGAATCTGATGCTTACCGCTGAGCAGCCGCCACGCCTCGTCCTGATCGATTACGACGAGGTGAGGCAGAGTCCGCTCTACCGGGCGATCTATTTTTTGACGAGGCTGATGTTGTTTGGGCGCGACCTAATCGTGATCTGGTGGCGATTGGAACGAAGATAAGGCAGAGCAGCCCCGGCTGCTTTACCAGCGCTGCTCTGCTAATGGTCAAAACAAATCGCAAGCCAAGATTTTGTCACTTTTGCGACGTTTCGCAGCCATTTCCAACCATCATTAACGCACCTCGCGCACACCCCGCGCCAGATCGAGCAGCGCCGCCCGCCCGCCATCGCCCAGATCCCAGACCCACAGCGTCGTAGGTGAGCGCTGATTATGGGCCTGCGGGCCGCGCGGCCCAGCGCCAGCTTGCGCAAGCGCAGCATAGATAAGCTGCTGTTGGCGCACCGTTACCGGACCAATCCCACCTAAACTCTGGCCAGTTGCCAACAACTCGCTGCGCTGCAAGCCGCGCCAGCGGTAGAGCTGGTAATCTTGCAGCAGATCACTTGCGCACAAGGTCGTGAGGTAGAGCAAACGCCCCTCGCTATCCCAACCAAGCGGGCGCGTCCAGAACGGCCCTTCGCGCACCGGCTGCGGCGGCAATGCTTCAAGCGTGGCGGTAGGAATGGCTATAGCCGTTGACGTTGCCGTAGGCGGTTGCGGCGTCACCGTGCCGGTGGGCGTAACCGTCGGGGTAGCAGTAGGAGTCGCGGTTGGAGTTCGCGTTGGCGTAGCCGTCGCCGGCGGCAACGTCACCCGCTGCTCGCCGATCCGTTCGACCAACTGGCCAGCGCTATCGAGAACAAGCAGGTCAGCGCCGAAATCATCGGCGCGCAGCGCCTCGACAGCGACATACTCGCCAGAAGGGCTGGCAATCAGCGCGCCAAACCCGCGGTAGCGCACGACCAGCCGGGCATCAGTCAACAAATCAGCACCCACATCGCGCACTTCACCACTCGGTAAGCGCAAGAAGAGTGAGCTACGACCATCAGGCGCCTCGGCGCGGTAGATCAAGCGGTTGCCACTCAACCACTGCGGCGCAAACCGGCTCCACTCATCGAGCGCCGTCTCAACTCGCACCGGCTCGCCGCCGGCAACAGGAACCGTATAGATGGCCCACTGGGTCGGAATCGCACCTGTTTCATCAACTGCAAATGCCACCGCTAAACCATCGGGACTAAAGACCGGCTCGGCGCAACTGACGCCAACCTGAGCCAGCAGACGAGCCTCACCGCCAGCCAGCGGCAACAGCCATAGGGTGGAGGGAACCGCTAACGCTGCATCTGCCGGATCAAGGCCCGGCTCAGCGCGACAGAAGGCAAGATAATCACCCCGCGGGCTCACCGCCAGATACGTCTCCGTCTCAGTGGAATCGGTCAAGTTGATAGCGCCGGCCAGCCGGCGTTGCATCCCTTCGCCGGCGGATGCTACGCCCGTATCAAGCGACCAAATATCGCCATCAAAGAGGAAATAGATCGGCTCTAGTTCGCGAGGTGGAGATCCATCCGGCACCCGTAGCGGATCGCTTGCGATCCCAAATGTGGCCGAACGAGCCACTGCCACCGATAAACGATTCGGTGCCAGCGTCACCCGAAACGGAACCGGCTCAGCCAGCGGCAACAGGATCGTTGCACCGGTATTGGCCTGTGGATCAACCAGCACCAGCGCCTGCGAAAGGGTCCGAGTGCCGGTGAAGGCGATCGTCTGGGCCGTAACTGAGGCAGCAAACCGGTCATCGCGAATCCAGCCGGACAGATCGATCTGCAAGGCATACGGCGCGTTGAGAGCCGCGGTCGCCGGCACAATCCGGGCATCAGCCAAGGAAAGACAACGCACCGCAGCCCCGATTGGCGGCGAATCGGGACTCAACTCAAAGAGGAGATCAAGCTGTTCAAAGGCAGGATTCCCACTCACCCGCACCTCTTGCAATACTGCCGAGAACTGGCTGGCTGGCAAACCGGCTACTTGCGTACAGTAGCTAAACCCAGCCAGCGCCGGATTGGGTGTCGGTGTCGGGGGCAAGGGGGTTGCCGTCGGTGTCGCCGTGGCGGTTGGCGTCGGCGACGGGCCACTGGTTGGAGTAACGGTTGGAGTGGCGGTCGCCGTCGCGGTAGCGGTCGCCGTTGCAGTAGGCGACGGCGTACCGGCTACAATCGTCTCAATGTTCGAAATCCGCTCCTCTTCGCCAACAGGAATCAGATCGCATCCGGCCAATAGAACGCCCAGCAACACTAGCAACAGGCAGGGGCGAGCAAAACGGAAACGCCTCACAAACGTCTCCTGTGTTGCACCCGGCCAATAACCGGATACAACGCTGACAAAGAAACCCAGCATCGGGTCTTACGAGCCATTGGGCAGCACGACTTTGATCCAGCCGCGCCGCATGGCATAGACAACCGCTTGCGTGCGATCATTGACAGCCAGTTTACGCAGGATCGATGAAATATGGTTTTTGACCGTCTGATTGCTAATATCGAGTTGGGTGGCAATTTCGCGATTCGTGCGGCCAGCGGCGACCAGCTCGAGCACCTCAAGCTCGCGCGCCGACAGCGGCGAGAAGACGGTCTGCGTATCATCATCGCCAACCATCTGGCGAAACACCGCTAGCACCGTCGCCGCTACCTCAGGCGACGACAACACCAGATCGTTAATCGGATACTCGCCGCGCCGCACTTGTCGGAGTGTCGCTAGCAAATCAGGGAATTCGATACTCGGCGGTACAAATGCCGACACACCAGCCCGGATTGCCTTCACCACGGCTGAACCATCATTGACCGGCCCAAATAAAATCACGGCAACGTGAGGATGACTCCGCTTGATCGCCCGCGCCACTTCCAGCCCATGGACACCGGGCAGATCGATGTCCATCAACACGAGATCAGGATCGACTTGATCGACCATTTGGATCGCCTGTTGGCCATTGCCGGCTTCACCTACCACCTTAAAATCAGGTGTTGCCGATAACGCAAGGCGCAAACCGTCGCGAAACAGCGACACAGTATGCACAATGATCAGCGTCGTCACACTCACAGCCAACTCCTCGACCACTGAAGCAGATTGTAACGCTACCGCATACTCATCGGCATCACGATATGAATATAGCCATCTTGCCCCACCGGCTTAAACACCGCCGGGCTTTGCGAACTCTGCATCTCGAAGGCGATCTGGTTCGAGCCAACCGCCGCAATCGCATCGGCCAAAAACTTCACATTGAGCGCGATCACGCCGCCTTCACCAGTCACGCTGCCGTCAAGCTCACTGGTATTATCGCCCAATTCGGCGGAATTGGCGCTCAGGATAACCTTGCCCGGCCCAAACTCGCCAGCCGGTTCGATCTTTAGCTTCACCACGTTCTGGCTAGCGCCGGCAAAGAATGACGCCAACTTCACCGCTTTGGCCAATTCGTTACTATCAAGCACGGTGCGCGTCAAGTATTGCTGCGGGATGATTCGCTCGAAATCGGGGAACCTCCCTTCAATTAAACGTGACACCACCTCAATATTTTCAGTATGGAACAGGACATGGCTACCACCCGGTGTATAGACCATCGCCACCTCAGCTTCAATATCGCTGATAATGCGGGCCAGTTCGGCGAGGGTGCGCGCCGGGATGAGACAATCAACAGCGTGAGCCATCGGCTCGGCCACGTGAATCGCGCGCATCGCCAAGCGGAAGCCATCGGCAGCGACTAGCGTGATCTGTTGGTCGCGGGTGCGCACCAGCACGCCGGTCAAAATCGGACGTGACTCATCAGAAGCAGCGGCAAACGCCACCTGCTCAATCGCCGCGCGCCATACTTCCGCCGGTAAGCTCACCAACGACGCGCGCACGCTCACCGTCGGCAGCGATGGAAACTCGTCAGCATCAACCCCTTTGATATTGCTGACAAAGCGCCCGCACTCGACGCGCAGCGTTTGTGTCTTCACATCAAGCATCAACGTCACTTTATCGTTTGGTAGGCCTCCCACAACGTCTGCCAACAACTTCGCCGGCACTGCTACCGCACCGTCTTGCAACACATGCGCGCCAATCCAGCGGTTAATGCCAACCTCAAGGTTAGTGGCAGTCAATTTCAAACGGCTTTCATCGGTCGAAAGCAATACATTCGCCAGCACCGGCAACGTCGAGCTTTTACCTGCGACGGCATGGCTCACCGCGGCCAGACCGCGCTTGAGATCATCCTGCATGCATGTGAGCTTCATTATCGCTCCTTAGAAGAGACCAGCACAACTGCGACGCTTATGCGCCGCCCACAATCCGGGTGTGGCGCATTATAGCATATCGCGTTCGCTTGTGGCAGCGCAAGCCGCGATCGGCCACCGGTACTGTGCAAAGGTTGTGCGTTTTTACCACGAACATCTTGACTTTTTTCAGAGCCATGGTACCGTTCTATAGGGAAGAGATTTTAGACCGCGATGGTTGACACAGCGATGGTCAACATTCGGAAGGGATTACTGTTATGGTTATTGCCACTCGTCGCTTTGAATTTTCAGCCGCTCACCGCTACTGGCGCGACGACTGGAGCGCTGCCGAGAACGAGCGCGTCTTTGGCCCGTACACCAGCCCGTATGGTCACGGCCACAATTATACCCTCGATGTTAGCATCACCGGCCAGCTCGACGAACGAACTGGCATGGTTATGAATATGACCGAACTTAAGGCAATCGTTAACGAGGTGCTGGAAGAGTTCGATCACAAGCATCTCAATTTCGATACGCCGTATTTTCGCGATCAGGTGCCGACGACCGAAAACTTCATCCGGGTGCTTTGGCGACTGATTGCCGCTCGCTTGCCGACCCATGCCCGGCTGGCACATCTGCGCCTCTACGAACAGCCCGATTTGTGGGCTGATTATGATGGGGTGGGCGAAACGCAATTCTCGCGCTTGTACACGTTTGCTTCCGCTCACCGGCTGCATGCGCCGGCTCTCAATGATGAAGAGAACCGTGAAATTTACGGCAAGTGCAACAATCCCAATGGGCACGGCCATAACTACACGCTCGAAGTGACCGTGCAAGGTGAGATTGACCCAGCCACCGGCATGCTGGTTGATATGGCATGGCTCGATCAAACGGTACATTCGGTGATCGACCCGCTGCACCTGCACCACCTCGACAACGAGATTGCCGCCTTCGCCAACCGGCCATCAACCGCTGAGAACATCATCATCTATCTCTGGAACGAACTCGCGCCGAGACTAGAAGGTCGCCTCGCCCTCTTGCGGCTGTGGGAGACGCGCAAGAATATCTTTAGCTACGCTGGTCCGACACTGGTTCAGGCCTGATGGTCTGTCTGCCTCATACAAGATTTCGCTCGGAAGCGCAACGGGTGGGCTTCTTATCACTGCAACGGAGAAACTTTCTTATGTCAAGTAATAGTAATGGCTATCATCCAGTCCACGATCACGATATTGACGAAGAGCATTACGGCAGCTTAATTATTCCGGGTCGCGGCAAACTTGAGGGCATGTCGTTCACCTCTGACCCACGGATCGAAGAAGCGGTACGTACTATCCTCAGCGCGATCGGTGAAATCCCTGACCGCGAGGGCTTGCAAAAGACGCCGTCGCGCGTAGCCAAGATGTACGCCGAACTGACCGCCGGTTATCATATTGATCCCAAGGCGTTAATTAACGACGCTATTTTCAGCGTTGCGTATGACGAGATGGTGATTGTGACGAATATCGATTATTACAGCCTGTGTGAACATCATATGCTGCCGTTCTTCGGCCAAGTACACGTTGCTTACATTCCAAATGGCAAAGTGGTGGGACTGAGCAAGATCCCGCGCATTGTCGAGATGTTTGCCCGTCGCTTGCAAGTGCAAGAGCGAATGACGGTGCAGATTGCCGATCTGATTAATGAGGCGCTCGAACCGGCGGGAGTGGCGGTGGTTGCTGAAGGGGTGCATATGTGCGGGGTGATGCGCGGCGTTAAAAAGGCGAATGCGCGCATGGTCACTTCGGCGATGCGCGGCGCCTTCCGCGAAGACCCGAAGACGCGGGCCGAGTTTATGGCCCACATTGACCGCAACCGGCAAGAGCGATAGGACAGGCACTGTCGAGTCGGACGGCTGTCCGGCTCCGTAAAGGGCGCAGAGGTTCAAACGCAAAGGCGCGAAGGGCGCAAAGAGCGCAACGGGAATTAATAATTTGTCGATTTTTGCCTGACTCGTCCTTGGATCTGGGCGCGTGGAGCGTTCCAGCACCTCCCCCCAGTGGGGGTGTGGGGGGAGGTTGGGAGGGGCCAAACGAGCAGAATCCTTCGCTGACAGGCTGCCGTGATCGAAGTGTTACGCCTTTGCGTTTGAACATTGCGTCTATTTAGAAGAAGAGAACTATGCGATCAATCCTGATTACCGGTGCATCACGCGGGATTGGCGCCGCCACTGCGCTGGCGTTGGCCCAACCCAACACCCGATTAACCCTCGCCGCGCGTAACCGGGAGGCACTTGAGGCAGTAGCGGCGCAAGCCATTGCCGCCGGCGCGGAATGCGTTGTTGCGCCATGCGATGTCACCGACCCAGAACAGGTTGCCGCGACGGTCGCGCTCGCTGCCGGCAATGGCCGGCTCGATGTGGCGGTGCATAGCGTCGGCGGGGCGCTGGTGGCGCCGCTTGAGGCAATCAGCTTCGCCGAGTGGGAAGAACACTTGCGGGTGCAGTTGACGAGCCTTTTTCTGGTGGCGCAGCAGGTCACTGCGCACATGGATCGCGGCGGCTTGCTGATCAATATTGCCTCAGTCGCCGCCCGCCAAGCCTTTCCGGGCTGGTCGGCGTATGTCGCCGCTAAGCACGGCGCGCTCGGCTTTGCCGCCGCTATCCGTGAAGAGCTGCGCCCGCGCGGGATCAGGGTCTGTTCGGTGTTGCCCGCCGCTACCGATACCGCGATCTGGGACGCTATCCCCGGCGAGTGGTCGCGGGCGAATATGTTGCAACCGGCTGATGTAGCTGCGACGATTGCAGCCATCGTTGCCTTGCCACCCTACGTGACAGTCGAGGATGTGACGATTGGGCATGTAGCCGGGCGGTTGTAAGAGCAGTTGGTATAACCGCGAAGCGATGCAAACAGCGCAACCTTAGGAACAATGTGGCCTCTTTGCGTCTCTTTGCGGCTATTCAATCAGCGCCATCGCCCCAAGCACCGATCACGCTTACGCCGCACTCACGTGGGTCACATCGCGGCTTAGCGAGCGCAGTCGTTCACGGATCTCGGCAAGGCCGTCGCTGAAGTGGGCCGTCACTTCGTGTTTACGGCGGACTGCCGCGATGACATCACCTTCCGCCACCAAGGCATTCATTGCGTCAAAGGCATCATTCAGTTGATTGAAGACAATGCGCAGCGTATCGATCAACCCGGCGCGCGTCGCAATGTGTTGTTGGAGCAGCGCATTGAGCTGCGCTTGCTCAGATGGCGCGAGCGCTCCCGCTAGTTGGTTCAACGCATTGCTCGCCACCTTGATGGTACGGCGCAACAACGCCTCTTCGTCGGCCCACGTTTCGCGGTCGTAAAGGTCTTTGAAATCGTTGTAGACGGTAGCGAATTCATCGCTGAAGCGGGCTGGATCGTTGGGCAACCGGCGCAAGCGGCTGCCATACTCGGCCAGCACGCTATAGCGCGTCTCCCATTCGCGTAACAGAGCTTCCAATTCGTCGATCAAGGACGTGCCCGCCGCTTGCCGCCGCGCGATGGTCAGCATCTGGCCAGCCGCCTCTGGCAGCGCCATTCCGGCTTGTAACGTCTGGTCGATTGGGAAGACAATAGCGGTGCAATCGACGGTGCGGCTCAACAGCGTTGCCGCGCCCCAGTCCCACCGTTCACTGACCATCGCCCGCGCCTCATTGAGGGCGAGATCAGCTTGGCCGTGGGCAAATAACCGCGCGAAGAAGTGCGCCATCAGTATGCGCGCAGTGGTCGCTTGCAGCCGTTCGCGCATCGCTAGCACCAGCGGCACGCCGGCTACAACCAACGCTTGCGCCAATGGGCCAAAGGAATCGAAGGCTGCGCGAGCGGCGCTCTCACAAGCAGCCAGCACAATCAATGGCGGCGGCGAAGCGAGCGTTGATACGGCTTTGACCAGTCGCGCCGTCGTCACTGGATCAACCTTGCCATCATCGCCTTCAAGGTAGAGCACCGCACCCGCCGGTGTCACCCGTCCATGGCAGAGCAGATACACCACATCAGCTTCCGCCCATGCCGCAGCAAGCGCGGCGAGCGTTGGCGATTGCGCGCCACTGATGAATGCGGTTACAGCGCATTCGGCGCGATCGAACAGTGATTGAGCGGCAGCTATATCAGCCTGATCCATCGGATCAAGCCCAAACGCCGGCAGGTTCGACGGCGAGGCGGCGCCAAACACGACCCGCAGCGGACGGCGGGCGGAGGGTTGCGGCCCGCCCCAGCGTTGCACAGGAATGAGGCGCGCAAACGGCGTATCGCCCAGCAACGCCAGCGGTTGCCACTGAGCGCCGACCGGTGCATAGAGCCGTTCCCATGCTATCTCGGACAATGCCGCTGGCGCCGGATCAAGATCGAGCCGCACACGTAGCAATTGCCCGCCAGCGCGCACAACCGCCAATGCTTCACCCACAAATTGGGCCAACGTTGGATCGGCCAAGAGACTCTGGCCTAATGCCAACCCATACGCATCAGGATCGGGGAGTGCCAGCAACGCGGTTTGATCGATCTGAGCTAACCCACCGACCCGCGGGCCATCAATGATCTCTAATTCAACGGCATACGCAGCCGGCGCTGCGCCGCCGCGCACCCGGATCAGCAATGTCTCTTGCGCGCCGCGCACACCAGTTAATAGCACGATGTTGCTCCGCTGCTTGGGGATTAGTGTGCCATACTGCCGGCTGCTGCCTCTTGCAGAGCCGTTAACGCATCAACCCCGCCTTGCCGGTAGGCCAGCCAAGGCATTGCCGGTTTCGGTTGCGCTTGCACTTCCGCCAGCGCCTGCTGCCACTGAGCCAGCTCCTCGGCCAGCGCTTGCGCCCACGTCGCCGGATCGGCGCTACGCAAACGGCGGCGCGCAGCCATTAACGCCGCCAACCGCCCTTCGTCATATTTAACACCGCCAGTCACGCGGCCATCGCGTTGCAACTGGCACCATGCCGCGCCGCCGGTGCTCGCCATGACTGCCTGTTCAGCAGCAGCTACCTGTCGTTCAAGGATTGCCATCAGCGATACAGTCATGACAATTGCTCCAGATATGCACGCAACCACGCGAGATTTTCAGGATTCACATAGTGACAGACCGCCGCGCCGTCATCGTAGGCATCGATCAGACCAGCCTCACGCAGCACACGCAAATGTTGGGAAATTGTTGACTGGGCGTGGGGACCATCATCGGGCATATGCAGGAGGATTTGATTGCCGATGCAGCCGGGATGACGCATCACGTAACGGAGAATTTGCACACGCGCAGGATGGCTGAGCGCCTTGCATAGCAGCGCCAAGCGCCGGTCGTCTTGCTCGAGGGCATGTTGGTACGCCGTGGCCATCGTTGGCCTCCTTTCCGCGTGTGCTTTACTGTACGACAGCGCAGGGGTATCTGTCAAGAGGATACATAGCCTCGCGTATGAATCGTTGCTGCAATTCGACCCATAAGTTGGCGTTCCAATAGTTGTTTTTTTCTTACCCCGCCGCCCGTTCAGCCGAGCAGTCTCCATATATTGAAAGACAAATTCTTTCCTCAATTCAGAAGCCAAAAAACGAAGGAGCGACTGACAAGCCGCTCCCTTCTCAGCTACAAGATCAACCGCATGAATTCCCCTCGTAGTTTACACCAACGCCCCCCGGATCGTATCGAGTACCTGCTGGATCGCCAACCCATCGGCAAACGTTGCCGCCGAAGCAATCGCTTCGCGCTGGCCAGCGAGCGCCGTCCGCAATGCGTGGCCGAGGTAGACCGTACCCTGCGGAAACTCACCATTCAATGTTGCCGGCAGCTCGACAGTATGCGGCGGGGTTACGTCGTGGAACGTGTCATCGCTACTGATGAACAACCTTCCACCACTGAAACGTAGGGTACCGGCACTGCCATAGACCGTCACCGAGAGCGGCTCATTCGTGCGCGCCACGACCATCGCCGTCAACGTTGCTACTGCACCACGGGCAAAACGCAGCGTCGCTGTAGTGTAGTCATCGCTCGTCACCGAGCGCAGAACGCCGGCAGCATCAGGCCGCTGCGTGATAAAGGTCTGCACCAATCCCTGCGCTTGCGTCACTTCATCAGCTAGGATGAAGCGCAACAGATCGATCTGATGTGAGCCAATCGCCCCCAACACGCCACCACCGGCAGCGCGATCGCTCCACCAATCCCACTGTCGTTGCGGATCAGCGCGCCCGCTTGCGATGAAGCGCACTTCAGCGGCACGCGCCTCACCAATATCGCCAGCCGCTAACCGCGCTCGCGCCGCCTGCACGGCTGGCAAGAAGCGCAGTTCGTGATCGATCAGGGCCAATTGGGCAGGGTGAGCCTGCGCCGCAGCCAGCATCGCCTCCGCCTCGGCGGCATTCAACGCGGTTGGCTTCTCACAGAGCACGTGCTTGCCGGCAGCCAATGCCGCTTCCGCCATTTCACGGTGCAAATATGGCGGCGTGACAATGCTCACCACCTGTACATCAGATCGCTCTAACACCTCGTGCCAATTGGCAGTTGCAAACGGAACTTCCAACTCGTGCGCGATCCGCGCGGTCTTGGCCGGATTACTACCGGCCAGCGCAGTCACCACCAACCCGGCAGCGCGAAACGCCGGCACTTGTACCCGCGCCCCCCAACCAGTGCCAATAATTCCGATCATAGTCTACTCCAATACCCTAAGGCGCAGAGCAAGCAAAGACGCAGAGGATAATCAAACGCAAAGGTGCAAAGCACGCAGAGGATAATCAAACGCAAAGGCGCAAAGCACGCAGAGGACGCAAAGCTATTGGATAGGGTCTGATAGGCGCACTTTTGCCCACCCCAAAACATCTTCGCGCCCTTGGCGCCTTTGCGACCTTGGCGTCTAATACTTCGGCAATGACGGATCGACCTCATCGGCCCAGCGCAGAATACCGCCAACGAGATTCTTGACTTTCCGAAAACCGACGCTCTTCAACAATTCGACTGCGCGGCCACTGCGCGCGCCACTGCGGCAGTAGACAACCATCTCGCGTGCCGAGTCAAGCTCGTTGATCCGTTCGGGCAACTGATCGATCGGGATCAACTTGTCGGTACCGGGAATTGAGGCAATCGCAACCTCATACGGGTTACGAACATCGAGCAAAAAGGGACGATCAGGCTGCTCTAGCCACTCGGCCAGTTCACGGGGTGTAATCTCAAATTGGTTCGACAACGTTGGCTCCTCTGGCACAAGACCACAAAACTGCTCATAGTCAATCAGCTCAGTGATTGTTGGCTGATCACCGCAGACCGGGCATGACGGGTTGCGGCGCAGCTTAAGCTCGCGGAAGCGCATCGCTAGCGCATCGTAGAGCAGCAACCGGCCAATCAACGGCTCGCCAATGCCTGTGAGCAATTTTATCACTTCTGTGGCCTGTATCGTACCAATGACGCCGGGCAATACTCCCAACACACCTCCCTCAGCGCAGCTTGGCACTAACCCCGGCGGCGGCGGCTCGGGGTAGAGACAGCGGTAACATGGCCCGCCATCGCGCGGCGAGAAGACCGTCGCTTGCCCTTCAAAGCGAAAGATACTACCGTAGACATTTGGCTTACCCAGCAGCACACAAGCGTCGTTGGTCAGATAACGAGTAGGGAAGTTATCAGTCCCATCAACGATTACGTCGTAGGGACGCATCAATTCCAGCGCATTTTGCGAGGTGATCCGGGTCTCATAGGTTGTAATTTCAATATATGGATTGAGATCGTGCAACCGGCGCTTGGCCGACTCGGTCTTGGCGATGCCAACGGTACTGGTGCCATGGACGATCTGGCGCTGAAGGTTCGAGGCGTCAACTACGTCAAAATCTACCAGCCCGATATGGCCGACCCCCGCCGCCGCTAAATAGAGCGCCAGCGGCGAACCCAGCCCGCCGGTGCCAATCAGCAGCACGCTGCCCTGTTTGAGCCGGCGCTGCCCGGCCATACCCACTTCGGGCATAATCAAGTGGCGCGAATACCGGGCAATCTCTTCGTTCGAGAGAGTCACCTCGCTCATGACCGTCCTCCCCCTGCGATGGCCGGAATAATACTCACCGTATCACCATCACGTAGCGGCGTGGCTTCCCCATCGAGGTAGCGAATGTCCTCATCACCAACATAAAGATTGACAAAGCTGCGCAGCCGGCCCTGATCATCGAGCAGATGGCGGCCCAGCGCCGGATACAGCTCAACAAGTCCGCGGATCAAGTTGCCGACGTCGCTGGCCTCAAGGCTGACGCTAGCATTGCCTGCCGCATACTGGCGCAGTGCCGTTGGGATCGTTACCGTTACTGCCATAGATGACGCTCCTTTATGTTCAAATCTATCGCCTGTTATGACATAGCTCATGCAGCCGGCGCGATCTGCACTTCTTCCGCAATAAAGCGTACCCCTTCATTCACCAACAGCCACGATGTCAGTTCAGCAGCCACGCCATTGCGAATCGCCTGAATCACAAATGAAAAGCCTGAACCACCAATTGCCTGCGCACCAATCCGGTCACGTTCCGACGGTATTGGATCGGCGTCAGGATGTGAGTGATAACAGCCGATAATCTCGTATCCGGCGGCGCGAGCAGCGCGTTCGGCGCGCAGATAATCGCGGGGGTCGAGATAGAACCGATCGCGCCGCGAGGTAGGATCATCGGTTGGTGCTAGTTGCACTTGCCCACTCCAGCGATTTTCGAGCGTCACCACCTGTAAAACCGTCTTCTGCTCGCCGTTGAGCGTTCCTACCAGCAAACCAACGCATTCGTCAGGATAGGTCGCTTCGGCATGGGCGACTATCGCCGCCACTGCCTTCGCCGGCAGTATCAGGGTCATAACCACCTTGCTCGTACTAGTTCAGAAAAAGAAGCCTAACGAAAGACCACATCGCGAGAGCGAAGACGCAGGAAACGCCAAGGGGAAACCGCAAAGTCACCAAGCGCACTGGGAATGCGAAGGGCAAGAAAAAGGGTGATAAGCATGCTCGTACCATCCAAATAACAGCTCTGCGTCCTTCACATACCTTGCGCCTTTGCGTTTAGATCCCAGCCCCTTCTGCAAACCCCGGCTCTTCCCAAAACCGTTCGCTAAGATAACGATTGGCGCTATCACACAGGATGGTCACCACCACCCCCTGCCCAGCTTCACGAGCCACTCGCGTTGCCGCGACCACATTGGCCGCCGCCGAGATACCGACTAACAAACCGGCCCGCCGCGCTAGCCAGCGCGCCATCGCAAACGCATCTTCGCTGCGCACTTCAAGGATAGCGTCAGCCTGTTCAGGCCGGTAGATCGCCGGCACAAACTTGGTAGAAGCCATGTGCTTCACGCCTTCGAGAGCATGGTACGGGCTATCAGGCTGCACGGCTATCAAGCGAATAGCCGGATTGTATTCGCGCAAACGCCGGCTGGTGCCCATAAAGGTGCCGCTGGTGCCCAATGCCGCCACAAAATGGGTGATGCGGCCATCAGTCTGTTGCCAGATCTCAGGCCCAGTCGTCTCGTAATGGGCTTGCGGGTTAGCCGGATTGCTGTACTGGTCGGGGTAGAAGTAACGATCAGGATGCTCGGCAACGAGCGCCCGAATCGTGGCAATCGCCGCATCCATACCCTCACCTGCATCGGTAAGGATGAGTTCAGCGCCGAGTGCGCGCAAAATCCGCCGCCGCTCTAGGCTAGCATTGGCCGGCATCGCGAGCGTCACTCCGTACCCCAACGCCGCGCCAATCGTAGCATACGCAATGCCGGTATTGCCACTCGTTGCATCGGCAATCCGCATCCCCGGACGCAACAGACCACGCCGCTCACCATCCCGAATCATCCAGAGCGCAGGCCGATCTTTTACCGAACCGCCGAGGTTGTACCATTCTGCCTTGCCGTACAGCTCTACTCCAGCAGGTAATTCAACCGCGCGGTGGAGCGGCAGCAGCGGCGTATGGCCGATCAGATCAAGGAGTTCTGTCATAAGGTTGGCTTGCTCTCACGTTCGCTGTTCGTGCATGGTGATGTGGACGTAATCCATCCGGCATTGTCTAGCGACGCCCTCGTTGTGAAGTGCGGCAGTTTCACTGCCGCATGCTATATATGATAGCCTTGCTTGCCGAATACCTCTGCGTGTAACCGTTACGTATCCGCCGGACGGTTAATCAGCCGGGCTACCGCCTTGAGCGCACTGAAGACCAGCGTTGCGCAGCGGGGCCGTGCTTGCATAATCTCAGCACCGACAATGTTCACCGCTGCCGCTTCCTCGAGCGCCAACAGATCGGCGAGCGTCGCCCCTTGCAATTGTTCCATCACAATCGAGGCCGTACCCATGCTGACACTACACCCTTGGCCGGTAAATTGCAGCGCCTCGAGGCGACCGTCCGGCGCAGCGCGTACATAGACGGTGAGCGTATCGCTGCACTCGGGCACACCAATGGTGTATGTCACCGCATCGGCCAGCTCGCCATAGTGGCGTGGCCGCCGGTAGTGGTCGAGTAGGCGATCAATGATGTCTACGTGAGTCATAGGCGTCAACGAATGCACGCATAAGGGAACGGATAAACGAGTGGTAACATGATAATTGCAACGAATTTATTCGTTCCCTTGCTCGTTGGCACCCCTACACGTTCTTCTCAATCGGCAGCCCGACGCTGTTCCCCCACTCCGTCCAGCTTCCATCGTAATTGCGCACGTTCGGGTAGCCGAGCAGGTAGGTCAATACAAACCACGTATGGCTGCTGCGCTCGCCGATCCGGCAGTAGGCGATCACCTCCTTGTCGGGGGTAATCCCTTGTGAGGCGTACAGCTCGCGCAGCTCATCAGGACTCTTGAAAGTGCTATCTTCGTTCACCGCCTTCGCCCACGGAATATTGACCGCAGTCGGGATGTGGCCGCCGCGCAGTGTGCCCTCTTGTGGATAGTCAGGCATGTGGGTGCGCTCACCGGTATACTCCTGCGGACTGCGCACATCAACCAGCGCTCCCTTGCGCTGGCGGACAAACTCCAGCACCTGATCGCGGAAAGCGCGGATGCGGGAGTCATCACGCGGCGGGGCAACGTAGTTGCCAAGCGGGTACGACGGCACCTCACGGGTGAGCGGGCGGCCTTCGGCAATCCATTTCGCCCGCCCGCCGTTCATGATCCGCACATCGTGGTGGCCGAACAGCTTGAAGACCCAGAACGCATACGTCGCCCACCAGTTGTGCTTGTCACCATAAAGTACGACGGTGGTGTCGTTACTGATGCCCTTAGCGCGCATGAGAGACGCAAACCGATCCGAGTCGAGATAATCGCGGATAACCGGATCATTCAAGTCCTGCACCCAGTCGATTTTGACAGCACCGGGAATGTGCCCGGTCTCGTACAATAGTAAATCCTCATCGCTCTCAACAATGCGAACATTAGGATCGTTTAGGTGATCGGCGACCCACTGGGTCTCGACCAGCGCTTCAGGATGGGCATAACCACTCATATCAACCTCCGCTTAGCCAGCAGCAGCTTCTTGATATTGCCATTGTAGTGCGTTTCGACATATTAGTCAAGTTCTTACTCTGAAAACTCAACAAATATCCGGCCATTGCGCACTTCACTACGATAGGTCGCCACCGGCATAAACGCTGGCAGCGTGCGCGGCTTGCCGGTACGCAGATCGAACAGCGAACCATGCATTGGACACTCAACACACAACTCATCAAGATCAACATCGCCTTCGCTCAACGAAGCTTCGTCGTGCGAACAGCGGTCATCGATCGCGTAGACTTCACCTTCCGCCACCCGAAAAACCGCAATCCGGCGGCCAGCAATCGTAAAAGCGCGCCCGCCCCCCACCGGTACCTCGTTGACATCGCACACATCAATCATGACTTGCTCCTCTATATACGGGCAGCGCGGCGTACTGACCCCCTCATCCTGCACCTACGCCGCCCAATAACAGAGCGCCCCCAACGCATGGGAGCGCTCGTATCCCTCGCATTCCACACCACGATTTAGCCGACCGAGCCTTCCATCTCAAGCTGGATCAGGCGGTTCAACTCGACCGCATACTCCATCGGCAGCTCGCGGGTGAACGGCTCCATGAAGCCAAGCACAATCATCGAGAGCGCGTCCGATTCGGAAATACCGCGACTCATCAGGTAGAAGAGCTGCTCGGCGCCGATGCGGCCAACGGTCGCCTCGTGGGCCAGCGTGCAGCGATCCTCTTCAATCTCGATGTACGGGATCGTATCCGAGGCCGACTTCTCGTCGAGGATCAGCGCGTCGCAGTTGACGTTGATCTTGGCGCCATACGCCCCCGGCGCGACTTTGGCCAGACCGCGGTAGGTGGTCTTGCCGCCGTCTTTGCTCACCGACTTGTTGGTGATGCGCGAGGTCGTTTCTGGCGCGAGATGCACCATCTTGGCGCCGGCATCTTGGTGCTGGCCGCGACCGGCATACGCTACCGAGAGCACCTCGCCGCGCGCTTTGCGGCCCATCAGGTAGACCGACGGGTACTTCATGGTCAGCTTCGAGCCAATATTGCCGTCCACCCACTCCATGCTGGCCTCTTCGTAAGCCACCGCCCGCTTGGTGACCAGATTGAAGATGTTGTTGGCCCAGTTCTGGATAGTGGTGTAGCGGAACTTGCCGCCTTTCTTGACAATCACCTCGACCACCGCCGAGTGAAGCGAGTTGGTGCTATAGATCGGCGCAGTGCAACCCTCGATGTAGTGGGCCTCGGCCCCTTCGTCAATGATGATCAGCGTGCGCTCGAACTGGCCCATGCGCTCGGCGTTGATGCGGAAGTAGGCTTGCAGCGGAATATCGACCTTGACCCCCTTCGGCACGTAAACGAACGAGCCACCCGACCAGACTGCGGTGTTGAGCGCGGCATACTTATTATCAGCCGCCGGCACGATAGTGCCGAAATACTCCTTGAAGAACTCAGGGTACTCCTTCAGCGCGGTGTCGGTATCGAGAAAGATCACGCCTTGCTTAGCCCACTCTTCGCGCAGCGAGTGGTAAACGACTTCCGACTCATATTGCGCGCCGACGCCGGCGAGGAACTTACGCTCGGCTTCGGGAATGCCCAGCCGCTCGAAGGTGTTCTTGATCTCCGGCGGCACCGCATCCCAGTCAGTCTGCGGGCGCTCGTTAGCGCGCACGAAGTAGTGAATGTCATCGTAATTCAGCTCGGCCAGTTCCGGATTGGCCCACGTGCCCACCAGCGGCGTCGGCTTCTTGTTGAAAATCTCGAGCGCGCGCAGCCGCCGCTTCAACATCCACTCCGGCTCGCCCTTCATGCCGGAAAGTTCGCGCACAATGCGCTCGTTCAAACCTTTGGGCGCTTTATAAACATAGCGCTCTTCCTGTCGGAAGCCATAGCGCGAGTAGTCAAATTGCAAGTTAACCGCTTCAGCGACCACTGTGCTTCTCCTTTACTAGATAATCGACGCCACTATATGTCTTCATCCTCCTGACCCACTCCATACAGACCAGCCTTAAGTGCTTTCAGCGAGAGAAGTGCGCACTTGAGCCGACTTGGATTGTGGGCCAGTGGTATACCGATAAGGTCAAGCAGATCATCCTTACTAAAGTGCTTCGCTTCCTCGACCGATTTGCCCTTAATTACCTCGGTAAGGAGCGAGGCGCTGGCTTGGCTAATTGCGCAGCCACGTCCGGTAAAACGGACATCGGTAATCACGTCGTCGGCGATAGCCAGTTCGAGCCGGATCTGATCACCGCAGAGCGGATTGCGCTCTTCGCGGACAACGGTTGGCACCGGCAGATGACCAAAGTTGCGCGGATGACGGGCATGTTCGAGGATTTGTTCACGGTAAATGTCTTCCATAACCGTATCTCGCTAAACCCTAGGCGAAAATCTGACGTGCTTTATGTAAACCAACAACCAAACGGTCAATCTCTTCGGGCAAATTGTAGAGATAGAAGCTAGCCCGCGTCGTCGCGAGTACCCCTAGCTCTCGATGCAGCGGCTGTGTACAGTGATGACCAGCCCGTACCGCCACTCCTTCTTGGTCAAGAATAGCCGCCACGTCGTGCGGATGTACCCCTTCAAGCGAGAAACTCACCGCACCACCGCGATCCGGCCCGGCTGGTGGGCCATAGACGGTCAGACCCGGCACCTCAGCCAATCGCTCCAGCGCATACGCCGTTAACTCCTGCTCGTGGTGATGGATGGCCGCCAACCCCACCTCTTGTAAATAATCAGCTGCTTCGCCGAGCGCAATCGCCTCGCCAATTGCTGGCGTTCCTGCCTCGAAGCGGGCCGGCACCGCAGCAAAGGTGCTGTGATCCAGCTCCACCAGATCGATCATTGAACCACCGCCGAGAAAGGGAGGCATTGCGTTAAGCAGCTCACGCCGCCCCCACAGCACACCAATGCCGGTCGGACCACACATCTTATGGCCACTGAACGCCAGAAAATCGACTCCAAGCGCCTGCACATCAATCGGCATATGGGGCACGCTTTGCGCCCCATCGAGCAACACCCGCGCACCGACTGCACGCGCTCGCGCTACGATCGGCTCGACCGGGTTGATCGTACCGAAGACGTTCGATTGATGGGTGAAGGCAACCATTTTCACTCGCTCATCGAGCAGGCGGTCGAGATCGTCAAGCACAAGCCGACCTTGACCGTCAAACGGCAGATAGATCAGTTCGGCACCGGTGCGCTGAGCCAACAACTGCCACGGCACAATGTTGGAATGGTGTTCCATCATCGTCAGCAGAATGCGATCGCCGGCCCGAACGTTAGCGCTGCCCCACGAATAGGCAACCAGATTGATCGCCTCGGTGGTGTTGCGCACAAAGATCACTTCACGCTGGCTCGGCGCATTGATCAAGCGGGCTAACTTGCCGCGTGCGCGCTCGTAGGCAAAGGTCGCTTCCTCGCTCAGGCGATAGACACCACGGTGAACGTTGGCATTGTAGCGTCGATAGTAATGCTCTAACGCCTCGATCACACGTTGCGGCTTCTGCGACGACGCTGCACTATCAAGAAAGGCGAGCGGTTTACCATGAACTTCTTGATGAAGAATGGGAAACTCACGCCGCAGCGCAATTACATCAAACTGTGATAATGTCGCCATAGCTATACCCTAATCTGATCGCCAATGAGTTTTTGGCGTCAGCTTTCAATGGCGAAGCGTGCTCTCACGCACTGCACAGCGAACTACGTGGTGCTTGCCTCAGAGCAGCGAACCACTCAAAGGCAAGCGCCACCGCTTAAATCTTGGCAGCGATCTCAGCCGTCAACTCTGCCCGTAGCTCCTCAAGTGGCACTGTTTCAAGCGCTGGCTCGAAGAAGCCCATCACAATCATCCGCTGCGCTTCTGCGCGTGGAATGCCGCGGGTCTGCATATAGAAGAGCTGCTCTTGATCGATGTCGCCGCTGGTCGAGGCATGCCCGCCCTTTAGCACATCATTCGTGCTAATCATGAGGCCGGGGATACTATCGTTACGCGCCTTCGGGCTAAGGTGAAGGGCGTGCTCTTCCAACCGTGTGCTCGTCGCCGCCGACTCGTGCTCGATTTTGATCATGCCATCGAACACGCTATACGCCGTATCGTTCACCACCGTCTTAAACTGCATGAAGCTCTCGCAATGGTGGCCAACGTGGCGCATCCACGGTGCAATCACTAGATGCTGGGTGTCAGCGGCAAAGGTCGCACCAAGCCAATTGAGACGTGAACCATTTCCTACTAAGGTCGTTTCAGCCTCAATATGCTGTACTTGCCCGCCAAGCTGGATCGAGGTCCATTCGAGATGAGCATCGCGGGCAAGGATCGCGCGCTGGCCGCCAATATGGTATACGCCGTTGCCCCAATGCTGAATACTTACGAACCGCACACTCGCACCATCACCGACAAAGATCTCGGTAATCGGGCCGGCAAACGATCCGGAGCGCACGTCAGGCGAGGTAAACTCCTCAATCAAGGTCACGCTGGCTTGCGGCTCAACGATCACCAGTGTACGCGGAAAGATCGCCACACCATCGGCAGCGAGGGTGTAGATCAAGCGCAGCGGCACCTCAATCGCCACACCTTTGGGCACATAGAGCAATGCCCCATCTTGCCAGAGCGCCGCCCGCAGCGCGCTAAATTTATGCTTCAACGGCTCAACCGCCGTATCAATGTATTTCTGGATCAGCACCTCGTGGGTGTGCAGCGCCGCCGCCAGCGTTGTAAAGACGACACCTTGCGCCGCCAGCGCCGGATCCCACTGGATCGCAGTCGCATGCACACCATCGGATGGCGCGATGGTGGTCGGATCGAGTTTACTGAGGTCGGTGCGACGCCATTCGGGCGGAGTCATCTGGGCAAACGCCGTCCAAGCTTCGCGCCGCCGTTCGGTCAGCCATATCGGCTCGCCGGCTGCTTGCGAGCGAGCCACGACCATCTCGGCGCTGATCTCGTTCAGGGTTGGCAATGTCGTTGTCATGCGCATCTCCCTTAAGCCGCACCGGTCAGCTCCTCGCGGAGCCAGTCGTAACCCCTCTCCTCCAGCTCAAGCGCCAATTCGGGGCCGCCCTCACGGACGATACGGCCCTCCATCATCACCGACACCACATCGGGCTTGATGTAGTTAAGCAGGCGCTGGTAGTGGGTAATCACCAACACACCCATATCGGGGCCGGCCAAGCGGTTGACGCCATTGGCCACAATTCGTAGCGCGTCAATGTCAAGGCCCGAATCGGTCTCATCGAGCACCGCCATCGATGGCTTGAGTAATAGCATCTGCAAAATTTCGAGCCGCTTCTTCTCGCCGCCGCTGAAACCGTCGTTCAAGTAACGACGGGCAAAGCTCTCGTCCATATCGAGGATATTGAGACCTTCGCGCAGCAATTTGCGGAACTCAGATGCCGGAATCGCCGTCTCCTTCGGGTCTTTGCCCTCTTCGGCGCGGTGCGCATTAATAGCCGAACGCAAAAAATTCGCCACCGTCACCCCCGGCACTGACACCGGGTACTGGAAGGCAAGGAAAACACCTAGCCGGCTGCGCTCATCTGGCTCCAGCTCCAGCAGATTGTGGCCCTTGTACCAAATCTCACCACCGGTCACTTCATACGAAGGATGGCCGGCAATGATATACGACAACGTGCTCTTACCGCTGCCGTTCGGGCCCATAATCGCGTGAATGGTGCCTTGCCGCACCGTCAAATTGACACCGCGCAGAATCTCTTTGTCACCGATCCGCGCATACAGATCTTTGATGATCAGATCGTTGCTCATGTGCTCCTCATTAAACAAAGCAGAATAAACCTAAACCTTAGCATCAGAGTCAGCAACCGATGGCGCTACCGTGAGCGGAATATCGTTTGGACGCAAGACAAAGCGGCAATTGTGCGCCCCCGCCCGAATGGTATCTTCGAGCACGAGCTTTTCACCAAGCACGTACTCGATCATACGCCGCTCCATCGAGCAGACTTCAGGATGATCGGCTGCCACATCGTAGAACGGACAGGCGAATAGGCGCAACACATCGCCCTCGGGATTAATCTCAGCCGGCACACCACGCTGTTCTAGCAGTACACGCAACTCGTTAAGGCGAGCTGCGACATCGGCACCAGCCATTCGGTCGGCATACTCGCTCGCCAACCGCTGACTGACCCGATCGAGCAATTGCTCAACCTTGCCCTCACCCTCTAACTCGATCAACTCGCGTAGGAGGCTGCTGATCAAGCGATCGTACTGCTTGGGGAACGACTTTTGCGCCTTCTCAGACAGAGAATACACTAATCGCGGACGGCCCGGCCCATTGCGCTCGCTCGTCACCTCAACCATATCTTCGGCTTGCAGATGCACAAGATGGTCGCGTACCGCCGTTGTGCTGACACCGAGCAAGTCGGCCAGCTCTTTGACAGTCGCCCGCGCATGACGCTGTAAGTAGCGCAAGATAATACCGGCTGGACTATCGGACGGATAACGTGAGATTTCCATAGTCGCACTACTCCGAACTACTATGGTATAGTCTACCAGCATTTCAAGCTATTGTCAATAAAAAAGCCAAAAACTTTTTTAATTCCGGCAAGGGTGGGAAAGTACGCCATCACCTCCGGGTTGTCATCCTCGTTGCAAGATGTGTAATTTTGTAATTGACATTACGTGAAATTGGTACTACACTGCTCATGTGCCCGGCAGACCGGGGCACAGCGGCAGCGACGGAGGCCGGCGCCACGGCCACCCGCCGCGTAACATCAAAAGGAGCATCGTATGCGTTGGGAGTACAAAGTCGTGTTTGTCGAGGCGTGGCAGCGCGTCTCAGTCGAAGGCCAAGAGAGCTATCCCGAAGCGGGTGAACGCAACACCGGCTTTGCTCGTCGCTTCCTCAATAAGTTAGGCGCTGACGGTTGGGAAGTGTGCGGTGTGCAAGCAGTGATGCCGGGCCGCAGTTATCTCATACTCAAGCGCCCTTTGGCTGATGGATCCGAACCCGATCTCTCGGTTGCGCGCCGGCCCAACCCGAACGCGCCGTAAACAGACGCAAACAAGGTAAAGACGCCGAGGAATGTTCGCGCAAAGGCGCTAAGACGCGAAGGTTTTTGGGGATGCGCTCTAGCTAACACGGTGGTTTTCTTTCTGCCCCCTTTGCGCTGACAAGGGGGTTAACCCAAAGAGTACGATAGGATGTTCAGATACAGTCGCCAGTACGCTCAACAACCCTCCCCTACAAAACCCGTTGTGACCTTCGCGTCCTCGGCGTTTCAGGTTGCCGGCTTGGTAAAAGGCCGGTAACCTTCCCTACAAAACCCGTTGCGTCCTTCGCGTCCTCGGCGTCTTTGCGTTAACCAGCCTTAGCGTTTTGTGCGTCTATTACCTTCCATCACGCAGGTCGCGGCGCGGCGTAGCACGCGGGCCACGGGTAGTAAAGAGACCGCCTTCTGCCGCGTTACTCCGCTCGTGGGTAAGGCTAATACTCGGCGGCTGCGGCCCATCGCTCTGGCCGACCGCCAACCGCTGCAACTCATGCTGGCGCAACTCCTCAGCCCGCTCGATCAATTCCGGCGCTTCATCGTAGTAGAATTGCAACGCTTGGCCGTGCTGATCAACCCCGGTGTAGCGCAATTCAATCATGCTGCCGGGAGGAATGCCGCCCGAAGCCAGCAAATCGGCCAGCGGCGCTTCGATGTCTTTTAGAATACGTTGGCGCAATGGCCGCGCACCGAACCGCGAGTCAAACCCCTTGTTCAGCAGGTACTCTTTGGCGGCTGGCGTGACGCGCAACTGCACCGCGTACCGTAAATACTGCTGATTGCACTCGGCAATCATGCGATCAAACACTTGGCTGAGCGTTTCTGCCGAAAGCGGGCGAAAGGCGATGATTTCATCAAGCCGGTTGATCCACTCTGGCTGAAACACCTTCTGCAAGGCTTCAAACCCGATCTGATAGATCTCGCGACCGGTGGCTTCAACATCTTTATGCGGCGTGCGAAACCCAATCGTGCGCCGGTCAAGAAAGTCAACCATCTCTTTCGCGCCGACATTGGTGGTGAAAATCACGATACTATTCTGAAAGCTCACCCGTCGCCCACCGTTGAGCAGCAGGATTTCGCCATCTTCCATCACTTGCAAGAGCAGATTCCAGAGTTCAGGCTGCCCCTTCTCAATTTCATCAAATAACACTACACTGTTTTCTTGCTCGATAATGTCAGGGTTGAGCAATGGTTTCTGGTCACGCCCGACATAGCTCGGCGGCGCACCAACCAAGGCGCTCACCTCGTGCCCTTGGCTAAAGAGCGAACAGTCAATTTTGAGAAAGGCACTGCCATCAGGACGGAGCAATTCGGCCAAGGCACGCGCGGTGGCCGTCTTGCCAACACCGGTAGGGCCGAGAAAGAGGAGAGTAGCGCGTGGACGGCGGGTATTACCGGCTGAAAAGCCGAATCGTGAGCGATTAAGCACTCGAATCACACTCTCGATCGCTCGCTCTTGACCAAAGATCTGTTCGCGCAACCGGTGCTCGACCATATCGAGCGGGTTTTTGTCACCGCGCACCGCTAACTTCATTTGGCCTTCGTTCGCCATAACGCCTCCCCTGCCAGCCACCGGCAACTATTCTGCCATTGCCTCAGCGCCGGGTGAAGCGCCACTATGCTGCATCATGATGTGGAGATGTGCGCCTTGCCACCCGCCCTTCATTCATTGGACACCCACAAGCTTAGGATGCCTTAACCTTTATTGTACCACTGCCAGATAGCCTGTCCATACGGTTAAGAAAACTGTCATCAGCGTAACCACGCTAAGGCGGTTGTCACGACGATAATCGAGTAAAACAGCAGCGCTAACGGGAATCCGCCGAGCAAAATGATAAAGCCGATGTACGGCAACGATCCACAAGCATACGCCACACTAACGACGATCATCAGCATGCGACCACGCTTTCGCCCGGTCGCCCAATCGATGACGCGCGAAAGGGCATTACCGGTCATGGGACCGAGCAAAAATGCGACGATGAAACCGAAGAAACCGGCCCAGCCAATCACTACCCCCGCAGCTAGCGTTACTACTAGTGCGTAAATGAGCGCAACGACCCCAGCCGCTAACAACTGCGGCGGCTCAACTTGATAATTGACTGGCGTGCGCTCGCGGGCACATTCGGGGCAAATTTGCCCGACCGGCGTTGCCCGCGCACATTCCGGACAGATCGGACGCCCGCAACTGATACAGCGCAACCCCGTCTCGCGCTGCGGATGGCGGTAGCAAAATAATGTCTCGGTTGCTGGCTCAACGTGGGGCGCCGGAGCTTCTTCAACAGTGATCGGTTCCTCGCGTTCGCGCACTTGCACTCCCGTCGGCGCAAGTAATTCGCCAGCGGCCAACCGTGCCTCGACGTGTTCGAGTGTGGCTCGCGCTTCACTGTTCTCTGGATCAACCGCCAAGGCGCGCAGCAGATATTCGCGCTTGTCGCGGTACGGTCGCACTGCGGCGGCCATCCCGAGCAAGGCTTCAACGTGATTTGGGTCTATCTCAAGTGCTTCACGAAACCGCAAGCGCGCCGTCACCGTATCGCCGGCAATGAACGCTGCTCTGCCAGCAGCAGTCAACTCGGCCGCGGTTATGGTTGACTCAGTCATAACGCCTCCGCAAAATGAAAAAGTAGTAGGGAGCATCGTCTGGCGCCGGCGCTTCATAAATCCGACGCAATATCGGCTCCCAGAGAAGGTTCGGTGTAAAAGGCGGCGCAAGCAACCACCGTCCGGTTAACCTGCGGGTGAGCAGACTCGGCGCACCGTAGTAATGGCTGAAATCAAACAGCTTGAGCGCCGTATCACTCAAATATGGTCGGCAAACCTCAACCACAAATCCGGCTCGCTCAAATCGTTCAGCCCACTCTGCTCGGCTCAAGGTGTTGTAGTGGTAAGAAATACGGTTAAACCACTGCCCATACCGACTACCATCAAGGCCGAGCCGGTTAAGGAACCACGTTCCCAGCAGCTCGCGAGGAAACTGATCGCCTACTACCGACGCCACAAACAGCCCACCCGGACGCACCACGCGCGCTACTTCGCGCAAGGCCTGATCGAGGGGTTTGACATGTTCAAGCACACAGTTCGATATCGCCGTCGCAAATGATCCATCGGGAAAAGGCAGTGCTGCGCCGTCAGCAACGCAGAGACCGGTATAGACGCCGCGCCGGGCCGCTTCATGCGTATCACTTACCCGCGGATCAATCCCAACAATCTGCTTACCCGGCAAGGCAATCTGCACGAACGTGCCATCACCAGACCCGATGTCGATGATCGGCTCGGGCAGATCAGGGGCCAACTCAGCAAAAAGGCGTGCTTCAATCGAGCGAATCATGGCTCGATGAATCGGTAATGTCAGCAGATGTGGTCGTAAGTAGTCAGGCATAGGTGGACGTTGACCTCGGTGCGCCCCCCGAATCGGGGAATTATACTTACTCATTTGTTATTAGACACGATGACAGCCTATAGGGCGAACACCCCTAGGCGCATCATCATCGCACATCGCGCTGATCGCTTTTTTGACTTACCGCTCTCATTGTACCGCGTTCACGCTATTCAGTGACGCCTAAGCTACGAAACAAACGCTCATACTCATCAACCGTGCGTTCGGTGCTGAACAGCGCCGCGACGGCTTCCCGTGGCCGAACATATTGCTCGCGATGAGCGATAATCTCAAGAATAGCCTCAGCCAATGCCACGGCGTCACCAATCGGAACCACCTTCCCCATCCCGGTAAGCAACGGCGGCTGACGTACACCCGGCAAATTGCTGGCAACCGTCGGTGTACCGCATAACATTGCCTCAACCTGTACTAGTCCGAACGTCTCGGTCGAATTGAGCGATGGCACTACTAAGACATCGAGATTGGGGAAGAAGGCGGCCATCTCAGTCGGGTTCAGCGTGCCGAGGAATGTCCAATGGTCGCGAAACCGCTCAAACAAAGGTGCCAAACGAAGGGCATACGCTTCCTCACCTAGCACCTGCTGATATTGACCGGCGAAGAGAACACGTGCTGTCGGGTAGACGGCGAGAATGCGCGGCAAGGCTTCTAATAACACCTCCACCCCCTTCTCGGCTGCCAACCGCGCAGCCATGCCGATCACCGGCCCGTGTAGATTCCAGCGCCGCCGAAACGCAGCAATCTCGGCTTCGGATACATCAACTACCTCAACCGGTGGTGGGATAATCGTTACCTTGTGACGCCACCGCCGTAGGTAGGGCGAATGATCGGCAAAATCTTGGGTATAGGCAACGATCCGCGTCGCCAACGCCGCCGCCGCCTGATTAGCTGTATCTACAACCCGATTCGCCACCCGATTGAGCATACCCGGCGGCAGTTTAAGATCGCTATGGTAAGTCAGCACCACCGGCTGCTTGAGCAATTTGCCGCGCAGTGCCAACCCCGGCGCATCAAACTGTGGCAAATGCAGACTCATAGCATCATGTTCGAGTGAAAGGCGCGTGGCTAACCAACCAAACGTGGGCATCAGCACGCCTTTACTTATTCGGGCCAGCACCGGCGCACGCACCACGCGCACACCATCGCGCAGTTCAACCTTTGGCAAACTCGGATCGTACTGCGAGGTAAGTACAGTCACCCGATGCCCACGCCGCGCTAAGCCACGGGCTAATCGTTCAACATAGATGGTCAAACCACTTGTGTACGGACGATAGTAGGTCAGTGCGCAGAGAATTCGCATACGATCTCGTGAAATAAAGAACGAGAGGCAATCAACCTCTCGTTCGTAGACGCCTCTGGAGGCGACGGCGGGAATCGAACCCGCGAATGGCGGTTTTGCAGACCGCTGCATTACCACTTTGCTACGTCGCCATCGCTCCTTATTGTAGCATAGGCAGGCTTACCTCGCAACTTGTACGAAATCGTGGTGAACTCCCGTGCAACCCCTCGAAACTTGCTTCTAACAACCTTCACCCCTACTTCGTGGTTGAGCTTGCCGCCTCTACAGATCGCACTGCAATTGCCCCTACCACTGCCCCTACCACCCGCACCAAATCGGTCGGTGCTAATCCAATCATCACCCCGCGTTGGCCAGCATTGACATAGATGATCGGATGCGCCAGCGCCGACTCATCAAGGTATGACGGCCACCGTTTCGCCGTCAACGCCAGCGCACCAATGCCACCGACCCGCAGGCCAGTCAGACGTTCAGCTTCAGCGTGTGGCGCCATCTCGCATCGTTTGACTCCGGCTAATGTTGCAAGCCGTTTGAGATCAAGCTGACAATCAGCCGGCACCATCGCCAAGGCTGGTCGCACGCCGGCGCCGAGCACTACTAACGTCTTGCAGACTTGCGCCGCTGGGACGCCAATTGCCGCCGCTACCGCCACTGCGTCCGGCGCTGCTGGATCGTACTCGTGAATGGTATACGTGATGCGCTGGCGATCGAGCAGGCGCATCGAATTGAGTTTATCTGCCATAGAGATGTTTGATCACCGTTCATTGACAGCTATCGCTAACGGTACGCGAGCGGGAACGAGCGGGATGGTCACCAAAAACGTTGACCCTTTACCGGGCTGGCTCGTTGCTGCAATCGAACCACCCATTACCATGCACAACCGCTGGGCTATCGCTAAACCTATCCCAGCGCCGCTGTGGCGTTGGGTTAACGCTTCGTCAAAGCGGACGAACGGCTCAAACAGTACCTCGAGCTGTTCGCGACTCATGCCAATGCCGGTATCGCTCACACTGAGTCGCAGCACTGCCGGCCCCTCCCCATCATCACAGATTGCTACAGCCAATTTGATCTCACCTTGGCGAGTAAACTTCACCGCATTTTGCAAGAGGTGCAACAAAATCTGGCGCACCTTAGCGCGATCAACCTCGATGATCGTCGCCGGATCAACTGCCAGATCGATCGACAGCCGGTTGCTATGCGCATTCGCCCACGGCGCAATCGCAGTTTGCACTTCGTCGATGAGCAACCCCAGCGGCCAGCGTTCTCGACTCACCACCACATCGCCGGCCTCGAGCCGGGCAAGATCAAGCACATCATTAATCAGGCTCAGCAACTGTCCGGCTGATTCTCTGATGCGTCGGAGGCGAGTGATCGCAAGCTCCGGGCTTAGTGCGCCTTCCTGTGCGTCTTCGTGCAATAATTCGCTGTAGCCGATGATGGTATTGAGCGGTGTGCGCAACTCGTGGCTCATATTAGCCAAGAATGCGCTTTTGGCTCGCATCGCCACTGTCGCCGCAACGCGAGCTTCAGCCAATTCACGCTCAAGGGCGACAAGATGGCGTTGCAGTTCGGCCCGCTGCGTGCGCTCACGCCAGCTATACCACCCTAACGCTACGCTCATCCCGCCAAGCCCAGCCAAGGCCGCGAAACACCAGCCGCTGCCAAATGCCAAGGCGAGCACTGCTGAGGCAACCCACACGCCCAATAACAACAGAGCCACCCGCTGCCAGCTTGCCGATGGCAACCATAACCATTGCTTAAGCCACAATCCAGCGTGCTTCAATGAATCCTCACCCACTGGCACGGAAAGGCATCTATCTCTAGAGATCACTGTTATCTTACCGCAAACCAGTGTGGAGGTAAACAGCTTCGTGCAACTGGCGCATACACTGTGCTGCGCTTACTGAAGGCTGCAAAACTGACTTCTTATGCATTCCTCCTGCTATTCAGCCGCCAACCGATCAAGGAAATCACGGATCAATACACTCTGCACGTCAAGGTCAGTCAGAAAAGCGTCGTGACCGGCATCAGTAGCAATCAAGTGCGTGGTAAACGAACGGCCCACCGCTTGGGCTGCCGCCTCCATCTGATAGGTCTCGCTCGGCGGGTAAAGCCAGTCACTGCTGTAGGCCAAGCCAAGGAACCGCGCCCGCGCTTGATCAAAGGCCGCCGCCAGCGAACCGTAACGCGCCGCTAGATCCCAACTGTCCATGGCGCGGGTGATGATAAGGTAGGAATTGGCATCAAACCGATCGTTGAAGCGGGCCGCTTGATGTTCGAGATAGTGTTCAATCGCAAAGTGCGGCCCAAGATCGAGCGTACCGGGATCACCACGCCGACCAAAGCGTTGCTCCAGCTTCTCTTCGCACAGATAGGTGATATGGCCAAGCATACGCGCCACTGCCAGACCGTCGCGCGGCGGTTCGCCATCGTAATAGTCGCCGCCTTGCCAGCGTGGATCAGCCATAATCGCGCGCCGGCCAATGTAATTCCACGCCACTGTTTGCGCACTTGAGCGAGCGCTAGTTGCTAGCAGGATCGCTCCGCGCACCCGTTGCGGATATTCCACTGCCCATGCTAACGCTTGAAACCCGCCCATTGAACCACCGGCCACCGCCAGCAATGTCTCGATGCCCAACGCATCGATGAGACGCCGCTGAGCATGCACCATATCTTCAATCGTGATGATGGGAAAGCGCGATCCGTAAGGCTTACCATCAGCCGGGTGTGGGCTTGAGGGACCGGTTGAACCACGACAACCGCCGATCACGTTTGAGCAGATGACAAAATAGCGGTTGGTGTCGAATGCGCGTCCCGGCCCGATCATTCCGTCCCACCAGCCCGGTTTACGGTCAGCGGGGCTATGGTAGCCGGCAGCGTGCGCATCACCTGACAAGGCGTGGAGGATCAAGATCGCATTCGAGCGATCAGGGGCTAGCTCACCGTATGTCTCGTAAGCCAGCGTCAACGGTGCCAGCGTTGCACCACTCACCAACGTCAGCGGTGTTGTCCAATGCATGCGCTGGGTGCGCACATAGCCAACCCCCTCTGGGGTTGGCGCATGAACGAAAGCTTCCATCAACATCTTCTCCTGACTGCAAGGAAGCCGGGCAGCCGGCAACAGCGGCGACACCGTTGTCGCCGCGATGCCCGCTGTGTATTATGACGGCGTCCCGGCCAGCGCTTGATCGAGATCGGCCAAAATGTCGTCGATCGTCTCAAGACCAATCGAGAGCCGCACATAATCGTCGGTCACGCCAGTCAGCCGCTGCTCTTCCGGCGTCAACTGGCTGTGGGTCGTCGTGGCCGGATGGATAGCAAGGCTCTTAGCGTCACCGATGTTTGCCAGATGCGAGAAGAGGCGTAGCCGCTCGATGAAGGTACGGCCAGCCACTCGTCCGCCTTTCAAGCCAAAGCCGACGATCCCGCTCTGGCCGCGGGGCAAATACTTCTGCGCCAGCGCATAGCTCGGATGGCTCGGCAGACCGGGGTAGTTCACCCATGCCACCTTCGGATGTTCGCTAAGGTACTGAGCGACAGCCAACGCATTCTTGCTATGCCGCTCCATCCGTAACGGCAGCGTCTCTAACCCTTGCAAAAAGAGGAAGCTATTAAATGGACTGAGCGCCGCGCCGATGTCACGCAAGCCCTGCACCCGCGCTTTGATAATATACGCTAATTGACCAAACGTCTGTGTGTAAACCAACCCGTGGTAGCTCGGATCAGGGCTGGTAAATTCAGGGAACCGGCCACTGGCTGCCCAGTCGAACTTGCCACTATCAACGATAATCCCGCCAATGGCGGTGCCGTGCCCACCGATATACTTCGTCGCCGAGTGGATGACAATATCGGCGCCGTGCTGGATCGGCTGCCACAGATATGGCGTCACCGTTGTCGCATCAACTATCACCGGCACGCCGCGCTCGTGGGCGATGGCCGCGATCCGTTCCAGATCGAGCACGTCGAGCCGCGGATTTCCAACCAATTCGAGGAAAAAGGCTTTAGTGCGATCGTCAATAGCAGCCGCAAAACCGTCGTAATCGCGCGCATCGACAAAACGGGTGGTAATGCCGAGCTTTGGTAAGGTGTGGCGGAAGAGGTTATACGTGCCGCCGTACAAATCTGACGAAGCAACGATATTGTCCCCACTGCCGGCTAGATTGAGAATAGCTAGCGTCTCGGCGGCTTGCCCTGACGCCAATGCCAACGCGCCAACTCCACCTTCGAGCGCCGCCATGCGCTGCTCGAACACGTCGGTGGTCGGGTTCATGATGCGCGTGTAGATATTACCAAATTCCTGCAAGTTGAACAGACGCGCCGCATGATCGGTGTCCTTGAACTGATACGATGTGGTGGCATAGATCGGCACCGCCCGTGATCCGGTAACCGGATCAGGGGTCTGACCGGCATGCAAGGCGAGCGTCTCGAAACCGGTGAAGCGCGGAGCATCGGACATGAACAACCTCCTCAAACATTTATCAAAGTGAGCCAAATTGCAGGCAACAAAAACGCCCTCAACGTGCGATGAGGGCGTGAAATCATTGCGGCAAGCCGCGCTGCCACGTCGCTCATCTTCCAGAACACTTCTGCCGGAATTAGCACCGTTCGCACGCGGCGACGCATGCGAGGGTTGCTGCGGTTTCAACGGGCCGGTCCCTCCACCGCTCTGGATGAGTGCGTGTATGTTGTTGAGGTGCGTGTCGGTGTCGCCTACACCAATGCGTTGCGGATAATATAAATTATGCAACTCGCCTTTGTCAAGTATCTGGGCAAGGAATTTTGCCCCGTTTTCGTTCCTCGTCCCTACGGAATCGGTGATAGCTGCCCAATGCGCACTGCAACCAACTCGACCTGCACATTGCCTTGACAAAGCTTGTGCTGCTGAGTAAGATAGATATGGAACCCATAACTAGACGCGCATAAAATTATCTCGAGTATACTACCAGTGTAAAGCAAGCTCTCCTAGTTCGGCAGGACAGAGCATGGCGTGTATTAAGGTATAGGTATACTCGTCTTTTTACAGAGGTTGCCCGGCTCAATATCTGTGAACCGGGCAGCAAGGAGTTAGTGTGAAGATCGCCGGCAATTACATCTTTGCAGCTAGTCGTGAGGAAGTGTGGTCTGCGCTGAATGATCCAGAAGTGTTAGCCCGCACCATTCCCGGTTGTCAGCGACTTGAGCAAGTTGGCGAAAACGAATATGAGAGCACATTGAAGATCGGCCTGCAAGCAGTGCGCGGCGTGTACAGCGGTCGCGTAAAGATTGATAACATTCACGCGCCTGAGTCGTATGACATTCACGTCGACGGGAAAGGTAGTAATGGCTTTCTGAAAGGATCGGGCAGCATTCAGCTCCGTGAAGAAAACGGACAGACGATTCTCGACTACGGTGGTGAGGCACACGTTGGTGGAACTATCGCTAGTGTTGGCCAACGTCTCCTTGATGGTGCAGCCAAGACGCTGATTTCCCAGAGCCTTAAGGCGCTTGCCGCGCAGATTGAGGCACGGCGCAGTGGTATTTCTTCACCCACGGCTGAATCCGAGTCGGCCACACCTGCAACATCTGCTACCTCAGTATCACCACCCGCTACCCCTGAGCCGGCTGCCGCGCCACCATCTGCTCCCGTTACCCCTGAGCCGGCTGCCGCGCCCAATCCCAAACCTGCTGCGCATGCACCTGAGCCGGAAGAGTCAACCGTTGCCCGGCGCACAATTCACGTTCCTGCCGGTGAAGGTCTCACTGAAGTAGATGTTGCCCTCGGCGTTATCGAGGATTTTTTGAAAGAGCGTCCGTGGGTGCCATGGGTCATTATCGCATTCTTACTCGGTTACTTACTTGGTCGGCGCCGTTAGCCCGGCCAACAGTTCCTCGCTTCTCATTAGGCAACCTGCCCGAGCATAGGGGAGGAGGCAAGCGAGAAGGCGCGCGCATACCGATAGTCGCCTTCTCACCAAAGAAATACGCTTCATTAGATCGTTTATCGTCATCGTGCGCGACGTTTCCCTTAGTCCACACTTCATTACCCGTCGCTGTTTCATAGTATGTCGTTTACTTCACAGTCAACAAGGAGGTTGGAGCGTGACAACGATTACGGTCACCATCAACGGTGTTCGCTACACTAGTGAGGTTGAGCCGCGCCTACTGCTCGTTCACTACTTGCGTGAGCATCTCAATCTGACCGGCACTCATATCGGGTGCGATACCAGCCAATGCGGCGCGTGCGTCGTACATATCAACGGCGTGAGCGTTAAGTCGTGTACTACGCTGGCCGTTCAGTGCGATGGCGCCGAGATTACCACCATTGAGGGTTTAGCGCACGACGGCCAGCTCCACCCGCTGCAAGAAGGTTTCTGGGAGAAGCACGGTCTTCAGTGCGGGTTCTGTACCCCCGGTATGATTATGGCCGCCGCCGATCTACTCAAGCGCAACCCCAATCCCACCGATGAAGAGATTCGCCACGGCCTCGAAGGCAATCTCTGCCGTTGCACCGGCTACGAAAACATTGTCCGAGCTGTGCGCTATGCCGCCGAGAAGATGGCCGCTGCACAAGCCGCTGATTAGTCCGTTCGGCACTTGTTCACAACGAACCTAGTGAGGAGTCAAGGATGACCGCTACCGAGATGAAGGAGCGACTGGTTGGACGGGCGTTGAAGCGCCGCGAAGACCCCAAGCTGATTACCGGTCACGGCAATTATCTTGATGACATCAAGCTGCCCGGTATGCTGCACATTGCGCTGGTGCGTAGCCCTTATGCTCATGCCAAAATTGTGTCAATCGACGCAAGTAAAGCACTGGCAATGCCCGGTGTAGTTGCGGTATTCACCGGTAAGGACATGCTCGATATCAACCCGATGCCGGCAGCATGGCTGGCTTCAGGGGTGAAGAACAATCCGGTACCTCCGCGCGCGCTGGCCGTTGATAAGGTGGCAATGGTTGGCGATCCAGTGGCGATGGTGGTGGCTGAAAACCGTTATATCGCTCGCGATGCTGCTGATGCGGTTGAGGTTGAGTACGAACCGCTACCAGCAGTTGTCGATGCCCGCAAAGCGGTTGAACCCGGCGCGCCCCAGATCCACGAGGCTGCACCCAACAATATTGTGTTTGAGTGGGAATGCGGGAATAAGGCAGCGGCGGACGCGGCAGTCGCGAGCGCCGAGGTGGTGGTTAAGGAAGAGATTATCAATCAACGCCTTATTCCCACCCCAATGGAGACGCGCGGTTCAATTGCGCGCTACGATGCCACGACTGGCGAATGGACGGTCTGGATGACCTCGCAGGCGCCGCACGTGCATCGTTTGCTCTTAACTGCCTTCGTCTTCGGAGTGCCTGAAACAAAACTGCGCTGCATTGCGCCGAACGTCGGTGGTGGTTTTGGGCAGAAGATCTTCTGCTACAACGATATGGCCTTCACGATGTGGGCCGCGCGCAAGCTGGGCCGACCGGTGAAGTTTGTTGAGGATCGCTCTGAGAATTACAAGTATTCAACCCACGGACGCGACCATATTACCGAGGCCGAGCTGGCCGGTACCCGCGATGGCAAGATTACCGGCCTGCGCGTGAAGACATGGGCGAATATTGGTGCTTACTTCTCGACCGTCGCTGCCGGTATTCCAACAACGCTCTACGGTCGGATCGTCACCGGGGCTTACAAGATTCCGGCAGCGCACGTTCACGTAACCGGCGTGTATACCAATACGGCAATGGTTGATGCGTATCGCGGTGCCGGTCGCCCTGAAGCTAGCTACCTGATCGAACGCATGGTTGATCGCTTTGCCGCTGAGATCGGGATGGATCCGGCTGAGGTGCGGCGCAAGAATTTCATCCAACCAGAAGACTTCCCCTACGATAATGGGTTGGGTCTGCTGCCCTACGATAGCGGCAATTACGAGCCGGCGTTGAACAAGGCGCTAGAAATTGCTGGCTATGCCGAGTTCCGCAAGCAGCAAGCGGAATTGCGCAAACAGGGCCGCTACCTCGGCATCGGTATCTCGTCGTATGTTGAAATCTGCGGCATTGCGCCAAGCGCGTGGATGGGCAGTCAAGGTTGGGGGGCCGGCCTTTGGGAAAGCGCTAATGTTCGTGTCCATCTCACCGGCAAGGTGGTGGTCACGACCGGCTCGCTGCCGCACGGCCAAGGCCTTGAGACGACCTTTGCCCAGATTGTGGCTGACGAGTTGGGTGTGCCTTACGAGGATGTCGAGGTGCAGTGGGGCGACACTCAAGGTACACCGTTCGGCTATGGCACCTACGGCTCACGCTCGCTGGCCGTCGGCGGGGTGGCGATTAAGCGTAGCGTCGATAAGATCAAAGAGAAGGCGCGCAAGTTGGCCGCTCACCTGCTGGAAGCCAACGAGGCTGACATCGTGTTTGAGAATGGCCGCGCGTATGTCAAAGGTTCACCCGACAAGGGCAAGACAATTGGCGAGTTAGCCGCCGCTGCCGCCGTTGCTTATAACCTGCCACCCGGTATGGAACCCTTCCTCGACGAGACCAGCTACTACGATCCGCCGAACTGTACCTTCCCCTTCGGTACGCATGTAAGCATTGTTGAGGTTGATCCTGAAACCGGCCATGTCAAGCTGTTGCGCTATATCGCGGTTGATGACTGCGGTAATCAGATCAATCCGCTGATCGTGGAAGGTCAAATTCACGGTGGTATCGCCCAAGGGTTGGCACAGGCACTCTACGAGGGGGCTGTCTATAGCGAAGACGGCCAATTGCTCACCGGTACGCTGATGGACTACGCTGTGCCGACGGCCGCAATGGTGCCGCATATCGAGACAGACCATACCGTTACACCGTCGCCGGTGAATCCGCTCGGCGTGAAGGGGGCTGGCGAGGCGGGCACGATTGCATCGGCGCAGTGCGTGATGAACGCGATTATTGATGCGCTGGCACCGTTCGGCGTGAAGCATTTGCAAATGCCGGCCACTCCCGAACGGATTTGGCACGCGATTCACGGTAAGTAGCGAGAAGCAACGCAGGCGCGGGCTACTTTGAGCCTGTGCCTGCTATGACGCATAAGGGAGTAGCTATGATTCCAGCTCCTTTCGATTACTACGCGCCGACGAGCCTTGCCGAGGCGCTGACGTTGTTGCAGCAGCACGGCGATGATGCCAAGATCCTAGCCGGTGGTCACTCGCTCTTGCCGGCGATGAAACTGCGCCTTGCATCGCCAAGTGTGTTGATCGATATCAATAAAGTGGCCGAACTGCGCGGGATTAAGGTCAATGGTACGGTCGAGATCGGTGCAATGACCACATGGAGTGCTATCGAGCATCATACGGCATTGGCCAAGGCTTGCCCGGCGATGACCGACGCGGTTGGCCTTATCGGCGACATTCAGGTGCGCAATCGCGGCACTATCGGTGGCTCGCTGGCCCATGCTGACCCTGCTGCTGATATGCCGGCCGTAGTGTTGGCGCTCGATGCCCAGATCCATGTTGAAGGCCCCAACGGCCCACGCGCCATCGCCGCGGCTGATTTCTTCACCGATATGCTCAGTACGGCCCTCGAACCGGGCGAGATTATCACTACCATTACATTTGATAGCCATGGCGCTGGTGAAGGCTCAGCTTACGCCAAGTTCCCCCATCCGGCAAGCCGATACGCGATTGTTGGCGCAGCCGCGTATGTCAAAATGGAAAATGGTCAGGTGACGGCATGCCGCGTGGCAATTACCGGCGCCGGCCCTAAGGCTGAACGTCAGCCTGCCGTCGAGCAGGCGCTGATCGGCACTGACGGCAGCGCCGATGCCGTGGCCGCCGCCGCTGCCCATGCTGGCGAAGGCATGGATATGCTCGGCGACATCCACGCCAGCGCAGAGTACCGACGGGCAATGTGCAAGGTCTACACCAAGCGCGCCTTGCTTAGGGCAATCGAGCGCGCACGATAGAGCAATGGAAGGGCGGGTTTATAACTCGCCCTTCCGGTTCATATCCCCCTAACCGCTACACCCTTCCCCCAACCGTACTGACTTACTCTGCGCTGACGAACAAACAGAGAACAATCATATTAGGATACGCGCATTCTTCAGCGCAAGAAGGAAAAGAGGGAAGACGCTTTCTCCGTCGTATGGAGCCATCACGGGCGTGCTCTCCGATACGCCATTCAAGAACTACCTATCGCATCGGCGTATCCCACACTTCAGTTTATGTACCTATTCGGATCATAAGGAACCGGTTTCAACTGGCCCGATGAGCAATACGGATCTGGCAGTACCGTCAGACCACGCTACGCCCCTTCCTGAACGATGAATAGCACTACCCACCGCTTTGTCGAAGCAATAGACTGTCACAAGCTCGCTGATGAAGCCAATCTCCTTAGCAAATTCTGTAATTAGCTCGCCATCGTCCATGCGCAATACGGTGATGGAGACAATGGAATAGGCGATGAACGGCGCATTGAAGCTGAGCACGATTGAGACCACTTAGAGCAACCACGTGACGATTTTGAGAGTGATCCAGACCTTCGGCACATTATCAAACGTAACCTTGCAGTGGCTACACTCTGTTGCCTTGAAATCTGCCAAAGGCGCGTGCACCCCCGTACCGGTCAACGATGCGGGGGACATCATTCCTAGCGTGAACACCTCGACATGACTACGCAATCTTGAAGTAGACGATGGTCTTGTGCCGAGACTGCACTCCTTCCATCGTTACAGCGTATAACCCTTTCGGTAGTTGCCCAAAGAGGACAATACTGTAACTACCATCGTCTTCAGCGGTATTGCCACCAACAATATCTACCCCTATGACGATACCGGTTGCGACTTGGGTAACATAGACCCCAACCTGCTCACCGGGAGTAAAGCCATAACCAATGATGTTTACTTCAAAATTCTGACTGCCTCTTATACATATCGGTTTAACCGAACCATTGATCGGCGCCGGAATATCCGCACAAGGGTCAGCCGGCGCTGGCGGTGGCGTAGGTTGTGGCCTAGGCTGCGACCCGAATGCCTCACGACCCAATAGCCCCAACAACACCACATTCGGGCCGAGGTTTGTATGCAACTCGAACCGCGCCCGCTCGAACCACTGCGTCAGCACCGTATCGCCTGACGAGTTGGTCTCGACCCGCGCTTCGGTCAACGGCAAGCCGAACAGGGCTAAACTCTCAGCCTCGCTAAAGCCGCGCTGACCATCAAAATCCAACCCATGCGACTGCCAGTAACGCAAGAAGGCGTCACACACCAGATGTTGGGTCTGAGCAAAGTAACGGCAGCCAGACTGCTGCGTGGTTGGTGCCTTTGGCTCATTCTGCCAAGGGGTACCGCGTCGCTGCAACAGATCATCACCCAATCGACCGAGTAACACATCGTAAGGGCGTGCGTTTTCTGGATGCAGCTCAAAACGGTTACGCTCGAAGATTTGCACCAGCCGCACCCTACCTTCTACCTCTTGCTGGAACGCAGGCATTATCGGGAACCCAAACACGGGGAGACCACCGTTCTGCTGCCAGTACTCGGCAAATCGACCTTCAATACAATTCGGCACTTCGTTGAAACAGATTCGGTTCTGCGCGTTGATGAGTGGCGTTGGCATCAATACGGCCAGCAACATTATCGCCACTACTGTTGCGAACAGATGCAGCCAGCGCAATCTCATACAAACCCCCCGCATGTTTTGAGAAGGTAATAACAGATGTTAGCATCATACAGCAAAATCATCGTCGTGTCAATAAAATTATTAAAGAAAAGTTCTTAATAAAATAACAATATTTACTTTATTATTCATATGTTTTTGTATTATCATTGATTTAAATGAATTTTTCAGCAGACATCCAAAGCGAGGGCGACAAACTAGTAGGATCGCCGCGCTTGCTTCGCCGATTGGTCTCGCGCCTACGAATACCCAGCCCCAAGGTCGAAGCGTCCAACATACGCAGTTTATTCAATACTTAATCCAATCTTTATTTTTATTTAACATTTTTCTCGTTGGCAGATAATCTGCTTTAGTCACAATAAGTAGCGCATACATCATCATACTTAGGAGGTCAATAACTGGTATGGCTCGCATGATGCGCTTGGCGTTCCTGTATTTCATGGTTGTAGCATTCGTTACCGCCTGCGGCTCTACCCCTCAGACAACCACCGCACCAACCTCAGCTCCGGCCGCAGCCGATGCTTGCCCTCGCCCCCCTGAAATGGATGCACGCTTTTGTGATGAAGATGGCGATCTTGTTGCCGATCCACCCAAAGATCCAGCCCAATGGGTCAATCCTGATACCCTCATCTTCGCCTACACACCAGTCGAAGACCCTTCGGTCTACCGCGTCGCATGGGCAGATTTTCTGGCTCACCTCGAAAAAGTGACCGGCAAGAGAGTCGAATACTTCGCTGTCGACTCCAATGCAGCCCAGCTTGAAGCAATGCGCGCCGGCCGCCTCCACGTTGCCGGTTTCAATAGCGGCAGCGTTCCGTTTGCCGTCAACTTTGCCGGCTTTGTCCCTTTCACGATGATGGCAAAGGCAGATGGCTCGTTTGGCTACGAGATGGAGATCATTGTTCCAGCAAATAGCGATATTCAGTCGATTGAAGACTTAAGGGGTCGGCGCGTCGCCTTTACCGAGCCAACATCGAACTCAGGGTTCAAAGCCCCTTCGGCCCTACTGGCATCGCAGTTCAACCTATCGAGCGAGCGCGGCGACTTTGAAGCCGTCTTCTCTGGCGGTCACGATAATTCGATCCTTGGCGTAGCGAACGGTGATTATGATGCAGCCGCTATCGCCAACTCGGTGATGAAGCGGATGATCAAGCGTGGAGTCATAAAGGCCGACCAAATTCGATCGATTTACCGCTCGCAGACGTTCCCTACTACCGCTTACGGCTACGTCTACAACCTCACGCCAGAATTGGCCGCAAAGGTACGTGAGGCCTTTGCTACCTTCAATTGGGAAGGCTCCTCGTTGCAGCAAGAGTTTAGCAAGTCGGGCGAAGCCCAGTTCATCCCCATTACCTACAAAGAGCACTGGGAAGTTATTCGCCAGATCGACAAAGCATTAGGTGTAAAATACGTCCAGTAAACCGGTCTTCGCTATAAGAATGCACAAGACGAGAAGATACTATCTCGTCTTGTGCTCATCTTTAAGGATGCTGGCATGCTCCGTATTGAACAACTTGTGAAACGATACCCAACTGGTGATACTGCTCTGCGTGGCGTGAGTTTATCAGTAGCAGAAGGACAGGTTGTCGCCCTGATTGGGCCATCGGGTGCCGGTAAAAGTACGCTCATCCGCTGTGTCAATCGGCTGGTCGAACCGACGTCTGGCAAGATTTGGCTGCGCGATACTGAAATTACTGCGCTTCATCCAAGGCAACTTCGCCGCATTCGACGGCGAATCGGGATGATTTTTCAAGAGTATGCGCTCGTCGAGCGTTTATCAGTGATGGAAAATGTCCTTTCCGGTCGGCTAGGCTACGTCAATTTTTGGCAAAGCTGGTTTCGGCGCTTTCCTCAAACCGATATTGATCAGGCATTTACCTTGCTCGACCGCGTCGGGCTAAGCGATTTTATTGACAAACGAGCCGATGAATTGTCGGGTGGGCAACGCCAACGGGTAGGGATTGCGCGCGCACTCATTCAATCGCCCGATCTCTTGCTGGTCGATGAACCAACCGCTAGTCTCGATCCGAAAACCTCACGCCAAATTATGCGTTTGATCACCGAGCTTGCGCGTGAACGCGGCCTTGCGGTCATTATTAACATTCACGACGTGCCACTGGCGCAGATGTTCGTGCAACGGATTGTTGGGTTGCGCGCCGGCGAGATTGTGTACGACGGCCCGCCAGATGGTTTGACGCCTGATCGGTTGAGCGAGATCTACGGGGCAGAAGATTGGGGCGCGAGCCAAGCAACAACTGCCGAGCAAGAACCATCGCTGACAGCACAAGAGTAAGGACACCATCTGTATGGCAGAAATCACCTCTCCCTCACCGTATCGCCGCTGGCGTAAGCCACCGTTGATCAAAAACCCGTGGCTACGCTGGGGAGTAGTGATCGGGGCATTGGTCTACCTCGCGCTGGCGATCAGTTCCGTTTCGGTCGATAGCGCGCGTATTGCGCGCGGTCTCGAACGGGGCGGTCGTATGATTGCAGCGTTCCTCCAGCCCGATTTCGTCTCACGTTGGGACGACATCCAAATCGGGGTGTTGGAGAGTTTGACCATGACCGTCGTCTCGACCATTGCCGGCGTCTTGCTGTCGGTTCCTATCGGATTAGGCGCAGCCCGTAATATCGTGCCAACGCCAATCTACCTGATTTGTCGCGGTATTATCACCCTGTCACGCACCTTTCAAGAGGTCGTTATTGCGATTGTCTTCGTCGTCATGTTTGGTTTTGGCCCACTGGCCGGCGTTTGCACCTTAGCTTTTGCCACTATCGGTTTCCTTGCTAAGTTGCTTGCCGAAGATATTGAAGAGATCGATCCGGCGCCACTCGAAGCGATCCGTGCGACTGGCGCTGGCTGGCTCAAGACGATTACCTATGCGGTAATGCCCCAAGTAAGCGCACGACTAGTTGGCTTGAGCGTGTATCGATTCGATATCAATCTGCGCGAGTCGGCCATCGTCGGGATCGTTGGCGCCGGGGGTATTGGTTCTACCCTACAGACTACGTTTAATCGCTATGATTATGACGTGGCCGGAGCTATTTTGATCGTTATCATCACGTTGGTGATGATGACCGAACTTGTTTCAGCGCAAATTCGCAAGAGGTTGCAATAATGCCGGTACGCATTGCAAACAATGGCAAAATCTGGCAGCGGTATGATACCACTACCCGCCTGCGTCTATGGGGCGGTTGGCTTGGAGGGACGGTCATCACTCTGATCTGCTGGCAGCTTATCGCGAACCGGACTCGTTGGGAGTTCGCCGCTGATGCTCCCCGGCAATTGGCAATCTTTCTGCAACGCGTGTTTCCACCCGATTGGTCGTATATCAATCAATTATGGCAACCACTGTGGGATACGCTAACCATTGCGACGCTTGGCACCCTGTTAGCCGTGATCGTTGCGCTCCCGTTGAGTTTTCTTGCCGCGCGCAACACTACACCCCACCCGGTCATTCGTTATCTCACCCTGCTCATCATCGTAGTGTCGCGCTCAGTTAATTCGCTCATTTGGGCATTGATCATCGTTGCTATTACCGGCCCCGGTGTCTTAGCCGGTATTATCGCTATCGCCCTACGTTCAATCGGCTTCATCGGCAAGCTGGCCTTCGAGTCGGTCGAAGAAACCAGTCGAGAACCGGTCGAAGCAATCACCGCAACAGGTGCGAGTCGGTTGCAGGTGCTCAGCTACAGCATCCTCCCACAGGTTATGCCAAGTTTCGCCGGTATCAGCATCTTCCGCTGGGATATTAACATTCGCGAAGCGACGGTGATAGGCTTGGTAGGCGCCGGTGGCATTGGGCTGAATCTTAACGCTACCGTGAACCTACTGCGCTGGGATCAGGCCGGCATGATCTTTGTCGTCATTTTCGGCCTCGTATTGATCAGTGAAGCGATTTCAGCGCGGGTGCGACAAGCGATTATCTGAGCTATCACTTCCAGCGAACGTGATACCAACGCGAGGAGATACGGCACTTGCCGTACCTCCTCGGTAGCGTTCAACCACTCCCCCTGCTTACAATGCTCGACTCTGCATACGCGCCAACTCCTCTTCAACCACCTTTTCATCGAGCTTCTTGAAGAGCGGCTGCGGTTGGCGCAGTGTCTGCCCAACCGGTAAGGCCGATGGCTCCCACCGCCCTGACCACTGGTCGTAGTCGCCGGTGAGCACGCGGTGGGTACGACCATCGGCTTCAGTGACATCTTGGAAGCGGAGCGGCCCAGCGATATAGCCGTCATAGCCCAAGTACTCATGCAGGCGCTGGCTCGAAAAGGGCAAGAAAGGGGTAAAGATGATCTTGAGCGTATCAACGCAACGCAACGCGACGTACCAGATCGTCGCCGCGCGCTCGCGATCGCTCTTGATCACCTTCCACGGCTCTTGCTCGCTCAAGTAGATATTGACTTGGGCCGCCAGCCGCATTGCTTCGCTCAACGCAGCTTTAAACCGCGCCGCTGCCAGCAATTCGCCCACCGTCTCGATCCCACCAGTCACTTCAGCCAACACCTGCTCATCAGCCGCAGTGAGCGGGCCGGGCTGCGGCACACTGCCAAAGTTCTTGTAGACATTGCTGAGCGTTCGGTTGACCAGATTGCCCCACGTTGCCACCAATTCGTCGTTGTTGCGCCGCACAAACTCGGCCCACGTGAAGTCAGTATCTTGATTTTCAGGGCCGGCGATGGTGAGAAAGTAGCGCAGCGCATCAGCATCATAACGGCTAAGAAAATCGTTAACGTAAATAACAATCCCCCGTGAGCTAGAGAACTTCTTGCCCTCCATGGTTAGAAATTCGCTTGAGACAACGTTGTAAGGCAGTTGTAGCGGAATGCCATCGTATTTCCCTCCCGGATTGGCGCCGAACTGGCCACCCGCGCCATAACCGAGCAGCATCGCCGGCCAGATCACGGTATGAAAGACGATGTTGTCTTTGCCCATAAAGTAGAAATGGCGCGCATCCGGGTTTTGCCACCATTCCCGCCATGCATCCGGCTCGCCCCGATTGCGCGCCCACTCGATACTGGCCGAGAGATAGCCGATCACAGCGTCAAACCAAACGTAAATCTTTTTGTCGTCGCGGTTGCTGTATTCGGGTAAGGGAATTGGCACCCCCCATTCGAGATCGCGGGTGATCGCGCGCGGCTTCAGCTCTTTGAGAAAGTTGAGCGAGAAGTTGCGCACGTTGGGCCGCCAGTGGCCTTGTTGATCGATCCACGCACGCAACTGCTCGGCAAAGGCCGGCAAGTCGAGGAAAAAGTGTTCAGTCGGTTTGAACACTGGCGGTTGACCATCAACCTTCGAGCGCGGATTGATCAAGTCGGTCGGATCAAGCTGGCTGCCACAGTTATCACACTGATCTCCACGCGCCTCGTCGTACCCGCAGATCGGGCAGGTACCCTCAATGTAGCGATCGGGCAGGGTTCGCCCGGTCGTAGCCGAGAATGCACCCAACGTCTCTTGGCGAATAATGTAGCCGCGTTCGTAGAGGGTACGGAAGATATCTTGCGTCACCGCATAATGGTTCGCGGTGGTGGTGCGGGTAAAGGTGTCGTAGCTTAGCCCTAGATTGTACAAATCATCGCCGATAATCTTGTTGTAGCGGTCAGCAATCGCTTGCGGCGTTGTTCCTTCTTTATCGGCCACCAGCGTGATCGGCGTGCCATGCTCATCGGTACCCGAAATCATAAGCACGCGGTTACCTCGCAACCGGTGATAACGGGCAAAAATATCGGCGGGCACGCCAAAACCGGCCACGTGACCGATATGGCGCGGCCCATTGGCATACGGCCACGCCACCGCAACTAAAATATGCTCAGGCATCATTGCACCTCAAAATAAGCCTCAAACTGAACAGTTCTTTGGCACAACAACCTGCGATCGAGCAGAACCACCCACACACAAGTAACACAACTGAGATACTAAGAGGAGAAATGGCGGTTAGCCCGCCATAAAACCACGGGCAGTGAGGCGTAGACCGGGCCAGTGGATCGGTCGAAAAGCGTATCGAACCGTATTGCTTGCCAAACTGCGATTCATGCGAACTCCGCGCTCATCAAGCGTAGCAAGATGTAGTATAGCACAGCCGATAGTTGCAGATAGCGCCAGATTCGCATATCATAGTCATCTGAAGCCGTTGTGACTGAGGTTGCTCATGCAAACAACACTCAATCAGATATCGCCACCCTTAGCGATTGGCCTAATCGTTCTTGGTCTCATCATTATCCTGCTGGTAGTAGTGCTCATTCGCCGGCGGCGCGCTGCTAATCAAATACCACCAATTCCAGAGACTCCGCCTGCAACAACCATTGACTATACAGCAGTTCCACTGGAAGAACCGCAAAGTTGGCAAGATCGGCTGCGCAATCTTTCGTTGGCGGCAAAGATTCTCTTCGTGCTCATTCCAATCTTACTTTGTTTAGGAGTGGGCGTACTCGTACTGAGCCTCAACAATGACAGCACTGCCGGGCCGCCACCGACAATCACCCCTTCGCCAGTGCCGATCACGCTCACGATCGAAGATGCCACCGTCGTGCGGGCCGAGCCGCTAACGATCAATATGCGGGTGCGTAGCACCGGCCTTGCCGATGATACCGAGCTACAGGTGGAATTGCGCGCCGACGGTCAACCACTGCGCTGGATTGATCCGGCTCAGCCGATTCGCATCCGGAGTAACCGTGGCGATCTGCGCGCAACGAAGTTGGCCGATGGCGACGCCACGCCAGCCGGCCGTCGTTACACTGTGGCCGTCAGCACCACTGACGGCAGCGTCAGCGCCGAGGCCGAGCTGAACATTCCCGAACGCTTTGCAGCAGCATTTTACGGTGAAGTCGCCGCAGCGCCTACCCTTACTCCTACCGCCACGCCAACCCCGGTTGGTCAACCTACCCCTACCCCACCGCCAACCCCCACAGCCACCCCAACGCCGGCATTGCCCACCGGCCAGCCGGTGGCGGTCACGAACGGCGGCAATGTGCGCAAACTGCCCTTCCCCGGCATCAATAACGTCATCGGCGGGATCAACGCCGGCGAACAAGTGCAAATTCTTGCCCGTACCCCCAACGCGCGCTGGTATTATGTACGTACCGTCCGCGACGAAATTGGCTGGGTGAGCGCCACCTTGATCGCAGTCACCGATCTGATCGCTGCCGAAACACCGGTGGCCAATGTGGTGACCGTCTTTGTCAGCGGCCCGGTCTATCTTGCTGCTGATCCGGCCAGCGCCCAGATCGATCGGGTCGAAAGGGATGAAGTAGTTGAGCTGCTCGCGCGCACTGCCGACGGCTCGTGGTACCAAGTCTTGAACATTCGCGATCGAGCAGGTTGGGTCCAAGCTAACCTGCTCGGCATTCCTGATGACGTCGCCAAACAAGTGCCAGTCGCACCATGAGCACGCTAGATCTCCAACAACCGCTGGCTGAGCTGCCGCTCCTCTTTTTCGATGTTGAAACGACTGGACTCGACATCCGTGACGGTCATCGCGTTTGCGAATTAGCAATGCTGCGCCGTGAGGGTGGTGCCGAAACCGGGAGGATCGCGACCTTGCTCAACCCAGAGCGCGATCTCGATCCACAAGCGGCGCAGGTTAATGGCATTCGCGTCGAAGATGTGCGCGATGCACCACGATTTACCGACATCGCCGACCGCGTCGTTCAACTAAGTCAATATGCTGTGCGCGTGGCCCACAATCTGCCCTTCGATGAGGCTTTTCTCAATATGGAACTGGCGCGGGCCGGCTATCCGCCACTCGCCGGCCCGGCGCTCGATACGCTTGAGTTAGCTCGCCGGCTCGGCATTCGGCGCGGTGCGCTCAGCCTTGGCGCACTAGCTCATGCCTTTGGCCTGCCCACGCCGACCCACCGGGCAATGGACGATGTGTTGACGCTTAACGCCCTCTTCGATCAGCTCGTCGCCAAGCTGGCCACTTATGGCGTCACCACCCTTGGCGATGCGCTGCGCTTTGCCCGCGGCCTCCTTCCCGGCCAGCCCGAACCGGAAGCGCCGCCGCCACTGGCTGCGGCACTGGCCAGCGGCAGCACCTTGCGCATTATCTACACCTCAAACAGCAGCCCCCAACCGACCGAACGGCGCATTCGACCGATCGAATTGGTGGTCGAGCCAAGTGGCCTTAGCATCCGCGCCTTCTGCTACTTGCGCAACGACATTCGCAATTTTTTGCTTGCCAAAATTAGCGCCTATTTGCCCGACTCTTCCGCCGAATCAGACCAAAGAAGGGGTTGACTCCGGCGCGCAAAAAGTGCTATAGTACCTCTAGTTACGTCTAATGGGGTGCCACGTCTGCGTCCCTCCATCGCAATGACAGTTTGGGGTTTGAGGGCATTCTCTCAACCCCATCTCTTTGCCAAAGCATAACGGAGAGCGCGACGTGTAAGGCCCGGCGTTTCAGACAGGTCGCTGAGGCCTTTCAGTTTTCCTGTGGCTAGTTGAGCCAGACAGTTACAGCAGCCCGCCGTCGCCACGACGGCCTAGTGATGGTGTCATACCGGCCTGACGCCATCAACCGAGCACTGGTTGAACGATGTTGAGCAAAGCTACACCGGAGTCAGAGGCGATGATCGAGCAACTGCTCGCCGCAGCACGGGTGCGCGGGTATATTACCCACGCCGACATTCTTGCCACCTTTCCCCACCCGGAGCACGACATTGCCGAGATTGATCAGCTCTATGCAATGCTGCAAGCCGAGGGGATCAAAGTCATCGAGTCAACTGATGAGCTTGAAGGGCCGACTGATTTTGAACCAGATGCAGAGCATGAATTAATTGCCGAATTGCCCGATCTCGGTGATATTGCCTTTGATGACCCAGTACGAATGTATTTGCAAGAGATTGGGCAAGTACCGCTCCTGACCGCCGAGCAAGAGGTTGAATTAGCAAAAGCGATGGAGGCCGGCGCTGCGGCTCGCCAACGGCTCGATCGCGAAGAGTATGTATCTGCCCGCGAACGTTTTGAATTGGAGCGCGCCGTCCAGCAAGGGCAAGATGCCCGCCATCACTTGATTCAGGCCAATTTGCGGCTAGTAGTGAGTATTGCCAAGAAATATACCTCGTATGGCTTGACAATGATGGATCTGGTGCAAGAGGGCAATATTGGCTTGATGCGGGCAGTTGAGAAGTTTGATTACAAAAAGGGCCACAAGTTCAGTACCTACGCTACGTGGTGGATCCGGCAGGCGATTACCCGCGCTATCGCCGATCAGAGCCGCACCATTCGCTTGCCGGTTCATATGGGTGAAGCGATTAGCCAAGTTAAGCGCACCTCGCATCGCCTCCAGCAGACGATGCAGCGCGAGCCGACCCCGGAAGAGATTGCCGATGCTATGGGTATTTCGGCGGGTAAGGTGCGTCGCACACTTGAAGCCAGTATGCACCCGCTCTCGCTGGAGATGCCGGTCGGCCAAGAGGGCGAAGGCCGAATGGGTGATTTTATCGAAGACGATCGCATCTCGACTCCGGCTGAAGCGGCGGCTGCCTCCTTGCTGCGCGAACAGCTTGAAGAGGTGCTGATGAAGCTGCCCGAGCGCGAGCGCAAGATTATCCAATTGCGCTACGGTCTCAAAGATGGTCGCTACCGCACCCTCGAAGAGGTTGGCATCGAGTTTGGCATCACCCGCGAGCGCATCCGCCAAATTGAGGCGGTCGCGTTGCGCAAGCTGCGTCACCCTCACCTCGGCAAGAAATTGCGCGGCTATCTTGATTAAGCAGGTCTGCGTGTGATAGAGCCGCCCCCGTGAGCTTCACGGGGGCGATTGGTTTATGTTTCACTGTGCTGACGAGAGAACATGACCGCTATGCATCGCTTTGATGAAGCGCAACGGCCTTTTGATGTGGCGATGGTAGTCATCGCTGCGCTGACGTGGGGAACGATTGGGGTTGCTGTAGGCTGGCTCTACCGCGTCGCTGACACAAACTCGCTCTCGATTGGCTTCTTGCGGCTGCTGCTCTCGGCGCCGGTATTGCTCATCACTGCCCGCCTGCTCGCCGGCCCGCAAGCATTTCGCATCCAACCGCGCCATCGTTGGACGCTAGCCCTGATCGGGGGCGCGTTTGCCGGTTATCAGGTTGCCTACTTTGCCGCGATACCCTCTCTCGGCGTGGCGGCGGCGGTCTTGATCAACATCTGTAGCGCGCCGATCTTTACTGCCTTATTAGCGCGCATCTTTCTCGGCGAGCGGCTGCGACCGAGCACGTGGCTGGCGGTTGGCGGCGCCGTGTTCGGCGCGGGGTTGCTGGTCGGCGGCGCGCCACAGGTACAGTCAACTGCTGATTTGCTGATCGGTGGGGCGTTAGCACTAACTGCCGGATTCTCGTACAGTCTAGTCGTACTTGGTGCACGCCTGATTGCCGCCAATTACCATCCGGTGGTGCCGGTGGCGTTATCGTTTGCACTGGGCGCGCTTTTGCTTTTGCCTGCCGCCCTCACCACCGGCTTGGTAATCGATTACCCACCATTGGGCTGGTTGGTGTTGATCTATCTCAGCATTGTACCGACGGCCTTGGCCTACGCGCTCTATGTGCGCGGGATGCGCAGCGTGCGCGCCACGACAGCCGCGACGATCACGCTGCTTGAACCGCTTGGTTCAGCACTGTTAGCCATGCTGTTGCTCGGCGAACGATTTACCGCCACCGGCATAGTTGGCGCTGCTCTACTGATTGCCAGCATTACTATCATTGCTCGCCGGTAGGGACGATGCGCATATCGTCCCTCAACTATGCGTTGTATCGCAGGAAAACGGCGCGCGCCACCTTTGCTTAATCCGCCGAATGGCGCACATCACTATTCACCTGACTCATCGTGTTGAAGAAGGGCTTTAGCGTATCAACCGGCAGCGGGAAGATGATCGTGCTGTTTTTCTCAACCGCAATTTCAGTCAGCGTCTGCAAGTAGCGGAGTTGCAACGTCACCGGCTCGCTAGCGATCACCCGCGCCGCTTCAGCCAATGTGCGCGACGCCTGCAACTCCCCATCGGCATGGATGAGCTTGGCCCGCTTTTCACGCTCGGCTTCGGCTTGGCGGGCCATGGCCCGTTGCATGTTCTGCGGCAGTTCCACATCTTTTACTTCGACAATTGTGACCTTAATCCCCCACGGCTCAGTCTGTTCATCGATAATCTGTTGCAGCTTCTGATTAATTTTCTCGCGCTTCGCTAACAGCTCATCGAGTTCGACTTGGCCAACCACGCTCCGCAGCGTCGTCTGCGCGATCTGCATCGTGGCCCGGATGTAGTCCATGACCTTGGTCACGGCCCAGTTGGGATTGATCACTTGGAAATAGAGCACCGCATTGACCTTGATAGTCACGTTATCAAGCGTGATCACCTCTTGCACCGGCACATCCATTGTGATGACACGCATATCAACCCGCACCATGCGCTCGAAGACCGGGATTACGAAAAAAATGCCCGGCCCACGCGGCCCCATTAGCCGACCTAACCGGAAGATCACCCCCCGCTCGTATTCAGGCACGATTTTGATAGCCGAGAGCAAGATCATCAACGCGATAAACGCCAACACTGCCAAACATGCCAAGAGGAAAAATGTGACATTCATGAAATACCCCTTTCCGTCACGAAATGACTATGGCGGCGCGCAGTCCCGCACCGCTACGACGACGGCAACGACGATTCAGACGGTTCAATCCGCCGAACGGTCAACCGTAACGCATAGATCCCGGTCACCCGCACAAATTCACCCTCTTCAGCAGTGCCGTTTTCGCACACTGCCCGCCAGAGCGCCCCTTCCACGAATACCATACCTTCTGGATCAAGGCGCTTACGCACCTCGGCCAACCGCCCAATCAATCCTTCCTCCCCGGTTGTCACCGGCCGGTTACGCGAGCGTAACGCCAGCCATACCCCAGTTATCGCGAAGATCGCAATCAGCACTGCCACCAACATGATCACCCACAACGCCACTGCGACTCCGGGCGCCTGCGTTGCATCGAACAGCGTTAATGCGCTGGCGATCATAACTCCCACCCCAATCACGGTCAGGGTTCCATGCGACGGAACGAAGAGATCGGCTGCGACCAGACCAAAGGCTATCAGAATCCCGATCACGCTCAGCCATTGTACCGGCAGTGCGATCATCCCAACAATGGCACCAATTAGCAACAACACGCCCAAGCCAGCCAAAATACCGACCGTCGGGCTAAGAAACTCGGCATAAAAAGCCAAGCCGGCCATGATGAGCAGAATAAAGACGATCGTAGGGTTTGCCAACACTAACAGCACAGCTTCTATCAGATTGACCTCAACCACAAACGGGCGCGCGCCAAGGGTTGAAAGAACAATTTGCGAGCCATCGGCCAATGTCACAACCCGCCCCTCTAAACGTTGCAACAATTCAGTTCGATCACGCACAACAACATCAATCAGCGGCGGATTCGGTTCAATCGCCTGCGCTGCGGTCGCGATAAAGCCGCTGCGCAGCGCCGTTTCTGCCCAATCGACATTACGGTTGCGAGCCGCGCCCCATGCTTCAAATTGTTGCAATTGTTCACCAAGAAGGAGATCCTGTGTCGCCTCACCCAAGCCCATTGTTGGCACAAGTAATGGCGCAGCAATCCCAAACCGGCTATTGGGAGCCATCGCCGCTACATGCGCGGCCGGCAACAACCACGAGCCAGCCGCCCCAGCATCATGGCCAGCAGGACTGATGTAGACGACCACCGGCACTCTCGCTGCGGCAATATCGTTCGCTAACGCGCGCGCCTCTTGCAACACCGCGCCGCGCGGGGTTAATTGAACGATCAACACCTGTGCCTGAGCCGCTTCCGCCTCACGCAGCGCACGGCGAATATAGTTGGCAGCATAACTGCTTAAGACGCCATCGTACTCAACGAGATAGACTGGCCGCACTGACTGGGCCGTGACCCCGGAAACTAGCCACAGCCACAGCATGCCAAACAGCAACGTCCGGCTTACCAGCGTTGTAATGTTCACAAGGAACGGTGGCTTACGATAACCCGCTTGGAAGAGCAGATTGAAGATTCGCATAGTGTGTATAGACGCAATATAATGGCGACACTGCCATCATACCGCGATTAGCGAGGTTGTCAACGAACGAACCAATCACTCGTTTATTCGTTGTTCCCTCGCACAATAAACCGTTTGATCCGGCGTTCGAGATCGGCCCGCGGCAACATCACCCGTCGGCCACATGTTTCGCAGCGTAGACCAATATCGGCGCCAAGACGCACAATGCGCCATGTATCGCCGCCACAGACATGCGGCTTGCGTAACTGCACCACATCGTTCAGATAGAGTGGGATCGGCGGCGGCATACTACTGTCCATCACTGCGAGCTTTGGCTGCCGCCCACCATGCGATCATCTCGTCGAGCGTGCAATCGCGCAGCGCCCGTCCATGTTCAACAGCCATCTGCTCGACCACTTGGAAGCGGCGTTTGTAGCGGAGATTGGCTTCCCGCAACGCGGTCTCAGCGTCAATATGCAACCAATGGGCCAGCGTGGCAATGGCAAACAACAAATCGCCAATTTCGGCCATCTGCGCGGTGGAATTGCTCGCAGCGCGCACTTCGGCCAACTCCTCTTCGACCTTGGCCCATACCTGTTCGATGGTGGCCCACGTAAAACCGGCTCGAATCGATTTCCGTGCCAATGCTTGGGCGGCAGCCAAGGCCGGCAAAGCTGCCGGCACACCATCGAGCGCGCTAGACCGCGTTTTGCCTTTGGCTGCCAGCTCTTGGGCCTTGAGCGCTTCCCAATTTCGCAACACCTGCCCGGGATCGGCGACAGCGGTTGTACCGAAAACGTGGGGATGGCGGAAGACGAGCTTATCAGCCACGTGCTGTACCACATCTTCAAGCGAAAAATGACCAGCTTGGCGCGCCATCTCACTATGCACAGCGACTTGCAACAAGACATCGCCTAACTCTTCGCGTAGCAAGGCCATATCGCCGGCATCGAGCGCCTCCAGCGCCTCGTAAACCTCTTCGAGCAAGGCGCTGCGCAAGGTCTGATGGGTTTGGCGCACATCCCACGGGCAACCGTCGGGGCCAAGCAAGCGTGTGATCACCCAACGCAGGCGATCAATCCCGCGCCGGTCATCCTCTAGCGCGAGAGCCGGCACAATCAGGGCTAGGGCTGAAGCTGCCGGCAAGACTGTTGTCGCTAACTCAGCCAATGCCAATGGTACTACGCGCTCATCTGGCACTAGCATTAGCGTGAGCGAATGGTGCGGCGGATAGCGTTCAGCCAATAGGGTCGCTAACGCCGGCAAATCGAACGCGGCCACCTTTCCCCAAATGAGCGCCGAGACGTGAGTGGCTAACGGGTAAGGTAACCGCGGTGGCTGATAGACACCTATCCCCTGTTGTTCTACCCACGGTACTACTGTGGTCGCCATTGGCGCTGCTATTGGTTGCAACAACTGCTCAACGGCCCACACCTGCATTGCCGCTGGGTCGATCAAGCCACGCGCCAGCGCCGCGTTCAGCAAGGCGGTCAACGTAGCACTCATGGCGTCTCAGGGAACGGGATCGGCAGCGCATTGGGGTCAAAACCAGCGGCAATCTGCAACTCGCCGCTCTGCTCGGCTTGCCGGCGCAACTCTTCGTACCATGGCACAAAGGTCTCTTGATAGAACTGGCCGGCATTCTGGCGCGTGCGCAGGTGTTCAAACGACTCGAACGGACGTTGTAGCTCGCGTTCGAGCACCTCGACGACATGAAAACCGAAGTCGGTTTGGACAATCTGCGGGGTATTGAGCGGGATGGTAAAGATCGCTTCTTCAAACTGCGGCACAAAATCACCGCGGGTTGCCCACCCCAAATTGCCGCCATTGGCCGCCGAACCGGTATCGCGCGAACGGGTCGCCGCGAGCGTGGCAAAATCAGCGCCAGCCTGCAACTCGGCCAAAATCGCCTGCGCCATCGCTTCATCATTCACTAAAATATGGCGCACACGAGCCATATCAGCGCGGGTATTGCGTGCAATCACTTCAAATACGATCTGCTCACGTGCCAGCGTGCTGCGCAACTCGCTCACTTCAGCCGGCGCAGCATCGGCTGGTAAGCGTCTGAAAATGGTCTCGTCGAGCGCCGCCGGATCAACGCCGATGCCTTGCCGGCGAGCATAATTCAGCAGCAACTCGTTCTGGATCATCTGGTCAAAAATTTGCCGGCGGAGATCGTTTTCAACGACAATCTGCTCAATCTGCTCACGGGTCTGGCCAGCCGCTAGGGCATTCGCCACCCCATCGCCAATCGCGCGCTTGATTTCAGTATTCACATCAGCCACGGTATAAACCTGCGAACCCAGCCGAAACGCTACTGGCGAACCGGCATCTTCCCACTGGCGGCCATTCACTACGCTCTGGCAACCTGCCAGCAGCAAGAGAGCAAACAACCATATCAGACGACGCATTATCTTATTCTCCGCATATCAAACCGGTACGGGCACAGCAATGCTGTGCCCATCCTTCCCATCTCGGTACGGGCACAGCAGTACTGTGGCCCTTCATTCCGCCCCTTTATTCCACCCTACCGTTCCCGCTCATTCCCCGATTCATTCAGCGACAAGATCGCCATAAACGCCTCTTGCGGGATCTCGACGCTGCCGACCATCTTCATGCGCTTTTTGCCCTCTTTTTGCTTTTCGAGCAGTTTGCGCTTGCGTGTCACGTCACCGCCGTAACATTTAGCCAAGACATCTTTCCGCATCGCGCGGATGGTCTCGCGGGCAATGATTTTCGAACCGATCGCCGCCTGAATCGGCACTTCAAACATCTGACGCGGGATCAACTGGCGCAGCCGTTCAACCAGATCGCGCCCGCGCTGATAGGCAAAATCGCGATGCACGATCAGCGACAGCGCATCGACTGGCTGGCCATTGACCAAGATATCGAGCTTGACCAGATCGGCCTCTTGGTAGCCGGCTAGATGGTAATCAAGCGAAGCATACCCTTGCGTGCGGCTCTTGAGTTGATCGTAGAAATCGATCACAATCTCGGCCAACGGCATGCGATATTTCAAAAGCACCCGCGTCGGGTCGAGATAATCCATGCTGAGGAAGACGCCGCGGCGGGTCGTCACCAGATCCATAATCGTGCCGATGTAGCGCACCGGTGCGATCACGCTAATCTCAACCACCGGCTCTTCAATCGCCTCGATCCGCGACAGATCGGGCATCTCAGATGGGTTGGCGACCGTGACAATCTCGCCATCAGAAAGCAAGACCTGATACTCCACTGAGGGCGCGGTAATCAGCAGATCGAGCTTATACTCGCGTTCCAGCCGCTCGCGGACAATCTCCATGTGGAGCAGGCCAAGGAAACCGCAACGAAAACCAAAGCCGAGTGCCGCCGAGCTTTCGGGTTGGAACGAGAGCGCGGCATCGTTGAGTTTGAGCCGTTCGAGCGCCTCGCGCAACTCAGGGTAGGCGTTCGAGTCAATCGGGTACAAACCAGCGAAGACCATCGGCTTCGCCGGACGATAGCCGGGAAGCGGTTCGCTGGCCGGATTCTCAGCCAGCGTAATCGTATCGCCGACTTGACAATCGGCTACGCTCTTGAGGCCGGTCGCGATATAGCCGACTTCGCCAGCGACCAGCTCGTTCAGCGGCGTCATCGCCGGGCGGAAGATACCCAGTTCGAGCGTCTCGGCTTGGGCGCCAGTCCCCATAAACCGTACCCGATCACGGCTAGTAAAAACACCATCAACCACGCGGACATAAGCAATAACGCCTTTGTACGGATCGTAATGCGAGTCGAAAATGAGCGCGCGGGCTGGCAATTGACGCTGACCACGCGGCGGAGGGATACGCTTGACGATCGCTTCGAGAATCTCAGGTACCCCAATACCCTCTTTGGCCGAAGCGAGGATCGCCTCTTCGGCAGGGATACCAATCACCGACTCGATCTCTTGCGCTACCTCTTCGGGGTGGGCACCGGGGAGATCAATTTTGTTGACGACCGGAATGATCACCAAATCGTTCTCCAGCGCCAGATAGGTATTGGCAAGGGTTTGTGCTTCGATACCCTGCGAAGCATCAACGACGAGCAATGCACCTTCACAAGCGGCCAGCGAACGATTTACCTCGTAACTAAAATCAACATGACCGGGTGTATCGATCAGGTTCAGTTGGTAAAGCTGACCATCGGCGGCACGGTATTCCATGCGCACCGGCTTCAACTTGATCGTAATGCCCTTTTCACGCTCAAGATCAAGCGAGTCGAGCAATTGCTCGCGCTGCTCGCGTTCGGTAATCGTGCGCGTCAGCTCAAGCAGGCGGTCGCTCAACGTCGTCTTGCCATGATCAACGTGGGCAATAATACTGAAGTTACGGATGTGGAGTTGATCTGACATGTATGCTTCAACCGGCGGCGAAACCGCATAGATTCCAATACATCTGCTAGGAAGTATACCATAGCCGCCGATCTGCCGCAGCGTGAGGTTACACTCCTACTACACAATTACGTCCTTGCCGCTTCGCGGCATACAGCGCTTGATCGGCCCGGTCAATCAAGCGTTCGATCAAGGTATCGGCTGGTTGGCGCTCAGTAACACCGCCGCTGATCGTTACCCTAATCTCGCCCTTTTCGGTGTTTATGTTCAGACCGGCAATCGCCATACGCAGACGTTCGGCTAACAGCAAGGCCGATGTCATATTCGTGTTTGGCAAGAGCAGGATAAACTCTTCACCGCCGAAGCGACCGATGCAATCAGCAGCACGGATCTGCCGCGCTGCCGTTTGCGCCACCGCCCGCAAGACCTGATCGCCGATCAGATGGCCGTAGCGATCGTTAACCTGCTTGAAGTGGTCAATATCGAACATGCAGATTGCGAGGGGTTGATCGTACCGAATCGCAATCGCCAATTCGTGCGTCGCCAGTTCGTAGAAGTGGCTACGATTGTACACCCCGGTGAGCCAATCGATGCGCGCCAGAGCGGCTTCACGGGCTAGCGCTTGCTGCAACTCGTGATTAGCCATCTCGAGTGCAGCCCGAGCTTGCGCGAGCGCCAGATGGGTACGTACCCGCGCCAGCACCTCTGCCGGCTGGAACGGCTTAGTGACGTAATCAACCCCGCCACATTCAAATGCACGCACTTTGTCATCGGTATCGTCAAGTGCGCTGACAAAAATAACCGGTATGTGACTGGTTTCCGGATCGGCTTTCAACTCTTGACAAACAGCATAGCCATCAATATCCGGCATACGAATGTCGAGCAAGATCAGATCGGGGCGAATAGTCCGAGCAGCAGCTAACGCGACCGTGCCTTGGGTCACCGGACGAACGTCATAGCCCTGACCGGCGAGTAATTGGGTCAGTAAGAGGAGGTTAGCCGGAGTATCATCAACGATGAGGATGACTGGTGAATGATGATTTGACATGTGCTTGACCGGTGTTATCTATAGGCAGCATATACAGCCCTACCATCTATCTGTCTTACAACTATACCGTATGGCTTGTAGACTGAGAAGTAGTTATTGTTTCAAGCCAATGAATCACTGCTTGATAGTCAAATGTTTCAATCCATTGACGTAACTGATGTGCATCCTCAGGTCGATCAGTTTCGATTTGGGCAACCAATGCCTGCAAGCGACGAATGTTAGCTTCACCAGCTGCCTGCGACAGTGCCTGACACCACTCAGGATGGTAGCCTTGTTCAGTGATGGCCGGGATGGCAGGGGTGGCTGTTTCTGCATATTCAAACTGGACGTGCAAGTACCGCTCGATTAATTGAACGACATCGTGCTCACGAAAGGGCTTCGCAATAAAATCGTCGCAACCGGCCTCACGAATCTGCGATAGCGTATCCCCAAATACATGGGCTGATAGCGCAATCACAACTGGACGGTGCAACCCCGGATCCTGAGCACATATGTCGCGGATCTGACGCGCTACCGTCAGTCCATCGATCCGTGGCATCCGCATATCAAGCCAAACCATATGTGGTTGCCAACTGCGCCATACATCTAATGCTGCTTGACCATCGGCAACCGATTGCACCACGAAACCCAGCCGGTGCAGCAGTGTAATCAGAAGCAAGGCGCTGGCCGGTTGATCATCGGCTACCAACATACGGTAGAGCGGCTGATCAACTTTCAGCCGTACTACCCGAGGAGCTGACGATTTTTCAGGCAGTGTCAATGGTGAGGTAGTTGGTGTTCGAAGGGGTAGTGCTAAGGTAAAACGCGCTCCATGCCCTATCCCCTCACTATGTACGGTCAGATCACCGCCAATTAAACGGGCCAATTCATAACTAATGCTCAATCCAAGCCCTACCCCAGTGGCAGTAGCATTCTGTACCGTATGTTGACCTTGAAAGAATGGTCGGAAGAGCTGCGACTGCTCTAACGGAGAGATACCAACCCCTGTATCTTCCACAATAAACAACACCCGTTTGGCCGATTCTAACTCAACGCGCAACTGCACCATTCCGTGTTCAGTAAACTTTATTGCATTCCCTAATAAATTGATCAAAATCTGGCGCACTTTAGCTTCATCACTCACAATCACCGACGGAATCTCAGCCGCGCAGGTAGCGGTAAATTGCAATTGTTTCGCTTCAGTCTGGGGACGAAATAACACTTGGAGATCGACAACGAGTTGCCGGACATCAAGCGGCGCTGCGTTATACACGTAACGACCGGCTTCGATTTTAGCTAGATCAAGCACTTCATTAATAAGTTTGAGTAGATGCTCGCCACTACGATTAATGATTTCAAGATACTCTCGTTGGGTTGTGGTTAATGTATCATCACGGCTCAATAATTGGGCAAAGCCTAACACTGCGTGGAGTGGGGTACGCAATTCATGGCTCATATTGGCAAGAAAGGCGCTCTTGGCCCGATTTGCCGCCTCGGCTTGCTGGCGAGCCAGTCGTAGCTCAATTTCGGCTTGCTTGCGTGCAGTAATGTCACGCGCTACCCCAAGCACTACCAGACGATCTTGTTCGTCACGTACAAACGAGGTAATAATCTCAGCATGGACTACGTGACCATCGCGATGCACCACATCAATCTCAGCAATCCACGGCGGCGCAGTAACAAGATCGCCGTCCCAATTGCGCAACATGTAGTGCAGCGCTGATTCTGCCTGCTGCGCCGATTCAGGGGTGAGAACATCGGACAACGACAACTGCAACGCTTCTGCTGCCGAGTAGCCGATCAGTTTCTCAACCGAAGGACTGAAAAACGTAAACCGAACCGTTTGTGTATCAAGCAAACAGATGACATCAGTCGTATTTTCTGCTATTAGACGATAGCGAGCATCACTACGCCGCAACGCTTCTTCGATTTGCTTTCGTTCAGTAATGTCATGGACAATGCTAATTGCATGCGGCACGCCACGGATCATCACCATTTGCGAAGAGAGCAGACAGGTGCGTAATTCACCATTACGTCGGCGAAATTGAAATTCTACGCCGGCGCAATACCCGTCACGCCATATTAACTCAGCCCACTTGCGCCGATCCTCCGGCGAATGCCAGATATGAAGTGTTACCCCGTCTTTCCCCAACGCCTCTTCTGCCGTATAACCGCTGATCCGTGTGAAGCCGTGATTGACCTTCACAAACGCGCCATCGGTTAGCCGCGACAGCAATACCGCATCTGGTTGCGCGGCAAAGACCTGTTCCAATTGTTGCAACGCCTCGCGTTGCTCAATGACCAGCTCACGATTGACCAACAAGATCAGGCCAAACGTCCAGAGGGTAGTTGTCGCTATTGAGAAGAGATAGGTAGCGGTTTGCCATGACGGCGAGACAACCAACCAATTAACGTCGGTAGCCGAGGCGATGCCACGCAGCGCAAAAAATACCCCGTTGGCAAAGAACACGATCGCAAGAAATAACCCTATCGAATCCATATCAGGGCGCGATGCGCGCAAAAAGCGCAATCCGCTCAAGACAGAGCAGAGTGCAATCACCACGGAAAAGAGGATCCGCCGTAACGGCGGCGTATCACCGGTGAACGCCAGCAGAAGGTTAGCGATTAGGATGAGCAGCCAGATCAGTAGCAAGCGGCGCAAATGGCCGCGATCGCCGAAAAATCGCTCGACACCGTGGTAGAGCAAGAGCATGCCGCCACCAACCAGCGTATTGCTCACCGCGTGCCACACGAGCGGCACTTCGGCAACATCGCGCAAGGTGGTGATGAGCAAGCCAAACGCTAACACACCCATACCCGCTGCCCACCACACTAGCCCGGCCCGTCCGCGATTGGCCAGCGCCAAGCCGATCAAGGCGGCGCATTGCAAGACGCTGGCAAGGCTGAGGGCGATGGATAGAGTTAATAGATCAACGGTCATAATGCTCCTATACCAACCGCTATTGTCAATCATAGACATTGTAGCGTGAATAGTCCGAGTTTACCCGTATTGAGATGAATTGCAGAACTATCGAGGACATTTATTGAGGAGTTGCTACCCGCTCGCACACCTTTCACGCCGTGATCAGAGCACAAAAACCTCTCTTGTGTGCTATCTTCCTCCCCTCTGCCTCTTTCCCCGATTATGAGAAAAGGTGCGTTCATGTTCCTTACATGCATGCGCTTACGCCCTTGTTGTTCCAATCCGTTAGCGGCACCCCAATCGGGACAATACCAATGTGCGATCGTGCAATTACCAACTAGAAAGCGCAAAAATTTTTGTATCGATTCAATGCATCATTTATAAGCAATGGGTTAAGATTATGTATGTGATTTGTATAAGTTAAACTTCTTATTTGAGTTCTAATTTTCACATTTTACAATTCATTAACCATTAAAAACATTGTTGTCAAACTTTCAATATGATTTGACAATTTTTTATTATCAATACAAATTTTTATGACAAAATAAGGCTAATATTTAACTTGTCCATTAACACCATCTATGATGCCCTCTCTTCACGAGACCGCGCCTCGCCGGCTTGCCGGTTGCTAACGCGCTTCCAGCATCTCCCCTCGCTGGCCAATCCTTATAGCGCATAGAGTACCGTATCGCTACCAAACCGCATTGCCTCACTCTTTCCCAAGGCGTCAAGCAGGATCCCCTTTTCGCCCCATTATCACAAGGAGCACTGCCATGTTTAGCCCCTCTCTACAACGGCTTTGGCGCGGGATCATCTGTTTGTGGCTCGTGATCGGCCTGTCAGCCGGGATTGCAACGGCGCAACCGGTGCCGGACTATCAAGCAGGCAGCGCACCGCGAGTATTAATCGATATACCGCCGGCAACTCTCGCTAATAGCTACAACATTACTACTGACACCACATGGACGTTGGCCAACAGTCCGTATTATGTCGCCTCACTGAGCATTGATAACGGCGCTACTTTAACCATAGAACCGGGGGTGCGGGTAGTGTTCTACCCAAATGGCAGTGTCAGTGTTTGGCAAGGTACCTTGCGCGCGATCGGTACCGCTGCCCAACCCATCACCTTTACCGGCAGCACCGCTGAAGCCGGCTGGTGGCGCGAGTTGTACGTGAACGGCACTGGCACGGCCGTGATCGAGCAGGCTGTGATTGAATACGGCGGTGTTTACGGCAGCGTCTATGCCGATGGCGCCGCTAATCTGACTCTACGCAATGTGACAATTCGCCAATCATCCGGCGAAGGACTACGCCTCTTCAACCGGATCGGTACAACTGTGCTTGAACAAGTAACCTTCGCGAATAATCGCCGGGGTCTTGCAGTTTACAATGTGGGCAACACAAGCCCAATCGGTGCCATCACGCTGACCGGTTGTGCGTTTCAGAACAACACAGAATATGGCATCTACCAAGATACCATCAATATTCCGCTTACTTACACGAGCCATACTTTCACCGGCAATGGGTTGGCCGATATTGGCATCAACGGCGGTGATTTGAGCCGTACCCTCACGCTGGGGCCAACCGGCGCCAAGGTGCGTGTCTTGAATTCTTTTACAGTGCTAGCTGGCGCAACCTTGACCATTTCGCCGGGAACACGCTTGGAGTTTGCCGACTACAAGAAGATGTTTGTTGAAGGTGCGCTCAACGCTGCCGGCACTGCGACGCAGCCGATTGTGTTCACCGGCGTCAATAGGGAGGCTGGGGCTTGGCAGGGCATTCAGGTGCAACAAGCTGGTTCGGCAATCCTTGAGTACGCTACCATCGAATATGCAGGTGATTTTTACAATGCTGGTCTGAGCAAATTAGGTAGCGGTAATCTTACCTTGCGCAATTCGACCATCAGCGCCTACCGTTTTGGCCTGTACATCACGAACAGCACTGGCCGGCACGAGATTAGCCGTAATCTCTTTACTGGCAATCGGGTCGGCGTAATGGTGCAAAACCAACCGAGTACGATTGTTTTGACTAACAATTTGATCGAAAACAGTAGCGAATATGGTGTGCTGAATCAAGACTCCGCAACGGTGTTGGCCCGCTATAACTGGTGGGGGCACGCCAGCGGCCCACGCCATACCACCATCAATCCTAGCGGTCAAGGCAATCTGGTCAGCGATGGCGTCCTTTTTTACCCGTGGAATGATACCCGCACGGTCGAGCAAACAATTCCTACTCCCACCTACGTGATACTCAACACCAGTGGCCCCACCACTGTCAGCTCTGGCGAGCAGGTTGACTACCGGGTGACGCACGAAAATGGCACAAACTTGACCGTGCAAAACGCAGTGTTGCTAGTGCGCCTGCCGTACCTCGCCACATATGTCGAGAGCAGCGCCGGCGGCATCTATTGGCCGGAACGCCAGCAAGTCTTTTGGAAACTCGGCGATCTTGCCCCCGGCACGCAAGGCGAGCACTGGGTGCGCGTGCAGTACGATTGGGGCATCCCCAATATGCAAGCTGATAATACGGCAACATTTCTGATCGGCACGAATTACCTCAACGATAAGCTTGATCCGGCCCCTTATCTCTCATACGTCCCGAGGATCGTCACTGCGCAGCAATCGCTCACCCGCAGCCAATGGGACAGTGTCGTCGCCAGCGTTAGCCAGCTCAATAACCTATTCACCGCCGCCACTGCTGACAGCTTCCGCTGGATACGAGCTGATCGCGTTACACTCAACAATGGCAAAACCTATACCCAAGCCATCTTGCTCGACGGTTCCAGCCGGCGCATCCAATTACTCTCCTACGACGGTAGCAAGGCAGTCGCCAGTACCTTCGCCCCCGGTCGCTTTACAGTCACCGATGGTGCCGGCGGGTACGAATGGTATCGCGCTACCGATGAACAATGGATGTGGGGAAGTTGGGATAGCGCAAACCACGCCCCCCAACCGGGAACCTTGATAAGTCCGTGCGGCCTTGGTTGTTGCGCGAATAATTGCCTTACCCAAGCGGTTGTCAAGAATCTGATCGGGAAGGTGTCAACGATCATCGAGGCAGGTTTCACGGCGGTTAGTTGCTACAAAGCTTTCGAAACGGGCGCCGTCGATGATACAGCAAACTGTGCCGCAAATATTCTCAGCGAAATAAAAAAGGTAGAGAAGATCTACCCCATCCTTAGTGAAATGATGGACGTCGTCGAGTGCGCCAGCAAATGCGCCGGCGGTTCAACCGAATACGATTGCGAGCAGGATCAGATCACCTGTGACGCTGCATGGTACAACATCTATGCTTGGCTCGACGTGCCAAGCTATACCGTATGGCGCTGCTACAATGGCTGTTACAGCAACGTGCCGCAATTCGTTACCTGCGCGTTCGACCAGTGCTGCATTCCCGGCGTCGGTTGCGGCAATGTCGCCAACGGCGGGCACTGCCGGCCAGAATTGATCGGCCAAGCCCACGACCCGAACGAAATTCGCGGTCTTGCCGGCGATGTTGTGCCCGGCCAGTGGATGAGCTACACGATTGACTATGAGAATATGGGTAGCGGGCGCGCGTATGGCGTCTTTGTCAGCGCGCAGCTCGCACCGGTCTTCGATCCGGCAACGCTGCAACTTGGCAGCAATGCAACCTTTTACCCCGACCAACGGCTGATGGTGTGGGACATCGGCGAACTAGCACCAAACGGCCAAATCGGTTCGACCGGTTCGGTAACGATGACGGTGCGGCTGCGCAGCGATCTGACCACCGGAACAGTGGTTGTCCAGCAGGCAACGGTCTATTTCCCCAGTGCACGCGAAGAGACACCCACCAACACGTGGATCAATATCGTGAATCCCTTGGTCGCCGTGCCACAAGCCGTGACCACCAACTACCAAACGGCACGGACGATCACGCTCAGCGGCTTCGGCGCGAGCGGGTTGATCTACGAGATCGTCGATCAGCCAAGCCACGGCACCCTCACCGGCGCCCCGCCGAACCTCACCTACACGCCGGGAGCAAACGTAGCTGGCGCCGATGCCTTTACCTTCCGGGTACGCAGCGGCAGCGTGGCTAGCCGCGTCGCGCAAGTCACGATCACCATCAACGCTAGCGGCGACACTACCCGGCCCACCATCCTCTGGAGCAGTCCAGCCAACAATGCGAGCGGATTGGTTGCCGGCACGACGCCGGTCTATACCGATACCGTTGGCCCCGTCTTCGCGCCGGCCATTATGCTCGGCGCATCAGAGGCGCTCGATGGCACGACGGTGACGACCGGCACAGTGAAGCTCTTGCGCGCCAATGGCACCGAAGTACCGATCAGGGTTTCGTATACGCCATCCAGCAACCAGATCACTATTATGCCGCGCGAAACCTTGAGCAATGGCACTTATCGCGTGACAGTCACCACCGGGGTGAAGGATATAGCCAACAATACGCTGGCAGCGCCGTACACCACCAGCCTTACCATTGGCGTTCCGCCACGACAGGTCTTTGTACCGATGATCCAACGGTAATCTTGGTGGAGCGGGGGGCACGCCTTCGGTTTGCCCCCCGTTACCGGTTGACAAGAGAGTAGCTTCACCGCAAGATTGTCAACGGCAGCGGCACCGGTTGCGCGGTTACAACCTCACCGTTGCACACCTGAAATTGAGCAATTGGAATACCATCAGTGTCAGGACTGAGCATCACGTAAGCGATCTACCGGCCATCCACCGCAGCCCGTGATTGGCTCAGCCACGCCGCCTACGGCTGGCGCGTGGCGATCGTTACGTCCACCGCTCCCGCCGCAGATACCGGTAATGTCCCGCGCGCCAGCATCACCGGCCGCTCGGTGCCCGCTTCTGCGCCGAGAATTTCAAAGAGATCGGTGCATCCCAGATGCGCGCCGGATGGTGCAACAGTGCGTGGCCATCCCACGCCAGAATCCACGTCTGCAACAATGGATCAGCCCGGCTGCCGAGCAAGACGGTTGTCATCCGCATCGCCAACGGCCACGTCCAGAGAATGGTCAAAGCCAAAAACCAGCAGAAGGGCCAACTAATATGCCACCAGTACCGCCATCGCAGCCTCTTCTTTGTTGTCATCAGTCCTGCCGTCTCACTGCAACACCTATTCGGACACACTTACCCCATCGTAGCACACGTACCGCTACTTCCTACTCACCCTCTCCCGCCGGCCAAGCGCGCCGCTGCCGGCGAGCGCCTGAGGGTCGCCATCGCCCAGATCCCAATCGCCGGACCAATTGCCAACCCGGCAAACGCCCACCGCCAACCTACCAGCACCACCATTGGCGGCACCAGCCAGATCGGGATCAGGGTCAGCAGAAAACCCAAACTGGTTTGCAAGGTCAAAGCAGTACCGGTGCGTCCGGCGGGTGAGAGTTCGCTCACCGCCGCCGAGAATTGGGCCGAATCAGCAACGACGGTCAAGCCCCAGAGCAGGGCAATGGCAGTAACTAGCCACGGATTGCCACCAAACGCCAAGCCAATCATCAGCGCGCATCCGCCACTGATGACCATCGCCGCAATCGTTATCGTGGTGCGCCCCAGCCGGTCGGCGAGCGCGCCGGCCAGCACACTACCGAGACCGCCCATAGCAATTGCGGCAAAGGCTGCAAAGCCAGCCCAATGCGCCGCCACGCCACTTACCTCGAAGCTGGCCAACAGGAAGAGCGGCAACCATGCCCACACCGCATACAATTCCCACATGTGGCCGAGATAACCGAGATTCGCTAACAACACGGGCCGCTCGCGCACCACGTCAACCACCTGAGACCAGCTAAAGCGCGGCGCAGCCACCCGCAATGGCCCTTCCCGCACCACCGCCGCCACCATCACACCGCCCAATGCTGCTAATCCGGCGGCCAACAGCAGCGTGCGCCGCCAATCGCCAACTCCGCCTAACACATTGAGCAAGTGCGGCGAAGCCGAACCGATCGTTAGCGCGCCGACTAACACCCCAATCGCTAACCCCCGCCCGCGCTGTGTCCACGTTGCCATGATCTTCATGCCGACCGGATACACCCCCGCTAGCGCTACGCCGGTCAGAAACCGCAACGGCAACGCCAGCGCCGGCCCCTCGGCAAACAACGCAATCAACGCTGTGCAGAGGGCCGCGAGTGCCGTCGCCCCGGCAAAAAACCAATGGGTGGGCCAGCGATCGGCTAACCCCAGCATCGCTGAAGCACATGCGCCCACTGCAAAGCCCAATTGAACCGACATCGTCAACCACGCCCGCCCCGTATCGTCTAACCTCCATTCGGCGGTTAATACCGGCATTACTGCTGAAGCGGAAAACCATGTGCCTTTTGCCAACAACACTGCTAGCGCCAGCCAAAGGATGACCGGCCACGGACGAGCCGGTTGAGTGGGGATGGTTGTCATGCGTTTACTCCGTAAACCAAACGACAATGTACGGTTGCAAAAGAATGACCCTATTTTACTGCACGCAACTATTGCACGTGCTATACTAACATCTGTCAATACCCGAAACGATCTATCAATCGATCCACCCACTACCCACAACGCCGCTCTGCGTGTGATGATACCGCGAGCGAGCACGACCGTTCATTCACAGGGAGGGACGACTATGGCTCAGCGCGATACGGAATCATCCGCTACCGCCCCGTTAACCATACGCGCCCGGATCGAGGCTCTCCGCCAGCAGCGCCACCGGCTCGAACAGGGCGGCGGCCCCGACCGGATCGCTCGCCAGCATCAGGCAGGCAAACTGACTGCCCGCGAACGAGTTCACCTGCTGATTGACCCCGATACATTTCAGGAACTTTACCTCTTTGCCCGTCATCGCTGCACTGCCTTCGGCATGGCCGACAAAGAGATGCCCGGTGAAGGTGTCGTTACCGGCTGTGGCACTGTTGATGGCCGGCAAGTGTTTGTGGCGGCACAGGATTTTACCGTTGCCGGTGGATCGGTTGGCGAGATGCATGCCGATAAGATTTGCCAAACGATGGATCTCGCGCTGAAGTGTGGTTCGCCGTTCATTACCATCAATGACAGTGGCGGCGCCCGCATTCAAGAGGGTATTGACGCACTGAGCGGCTATGGGCGCATCTTTTATCGCAACGTTTTGCTGTCAGGCGTGGTGCCACAAATCGCGATTATCGCCGGCCCCTGCGCTGGCGGCGCTGCTTATTCACCAGCCCTGATGGATTTCATCATTATGGTGCGCGGCAGCGAGATGTTCATCACCGGCCCTGAGGTGCTCAAACAAGTGACCGGCGAGCACGTGACCGGTGAAGAGCTGGGCGGGCCGGAAGCGCAAGTGCGCAGCGGCGTTGCGCATTTTATCGCCGAGAATGATCAAGAAGCGATCGCTATCTGCAAGCGGTTGCTCAGCTTCTTGCCGTCGAATAATCTCGAAGATCCGCCGGAACGCGGTGATGGTGAATTGCGCTTTTTTTCCGATCCGGTGCTCGATACCATCATTCCCGATGACCCGCGTGAACCATACGATGTTATTCCGATCATTAAGCGGCTGGTCGATGACGGTGATTTTCTTGAAATTCAGCACGGCTTCGCTGATAACGCCGTGATCGGCTTTGCCCGCATTGACGGCAACACCGTAGGGATTGTCGCCAACCAACCGATGGTGATGGCCGGCGTCCTCGATATTGACGCTTCTGACAAGATTGCGCGCTTTGTACGGTTTTGCAATGCCTTCAATATTCCCTTGATCACGTTCGTTGATGTCCCCGGCTTCTTGCCCGGCGTCGCCCAAGAACGCGGCGGCATTATCCGTCACGGCGCGAAGATGCTGTTTGCCTATTCGGCGACTACTTCACCAAAGATCACGATCATCTTGCGTAAAGCCTACGGCGGCGCGTATCTGGCGATGTGCGGCAAAGACCTCGGCGCTGATCGCGTGGCAGCGTGGCCGAGCAGCGAGATCGCGGTGATGGGGCCGGAAGGCGCGGTCAATATTATCTTCCGTGAGCAGATTAAGCAAGCGGAAGACCCGGCTGCCGCCCGCGCCGAATTTTTGCGTCTCTATCGGGCTGAATTCGCGTCACCCTACGTTGGCGCGTCCCGCAACCTGATCGATAGCATCATTGCGCCGAGCGAAACTCGGCGCTACCTCAGCCTCGCACTTGCATCCCTTCGTACCAAGCGCGAGTTCCGCCCACAGAAGAAGCATGGATTGGTGCCAATGTAAGGAGTAGCGATGTAGGGAGGCTGCATGATTGATCCGACTGCCGATCCATTCATTGTCGGTCTGCAAATTACAATCACAGGGGTGAGTATTGTCTTTATCGTACTGGCGATCGTCGCTATGGCGCTTGGCGCGCTGAGCGCCAGCCAACGTCTGTTCCAGTCTAAGACGGTTGCGCCGCCAACATCGGTGCCGGCCACCTCAACTTCACAACCGGCGACCGCCGATCACCTTGACCCCCAACTGGTTGCTGTGTTGACGGCAGCCGCTGTCGCAACGTTGCACAAACCGGTGCGGGTGCTGCGCGTGCGCTACTATCGCCAACCTTCAACAATGTGGACGCGACTAGGCCGGGTGAGCATTATGGCTTCCCACCAACTGCGCCGCTAACCCGTCACCACGCAACGGCCCGTCGTCTCCGTAACCGATAGGGGCGCTGCGGCACAGCGTCCCCAGCATCAACAAACCGGAGTCGCTATGAAACGCCTGCGTATTACTGTCAATGGTGTCAGTTACGAAGTCGAAGTCGAGGTCTTAGCCGACGATGACGATCCCATGCTCAACGCGCCAACCAGTATCAATGCCTTACCGCCGCCGAGAGCATCGACGCCGCCGAGTTCAGCACCGGCCCCCACTCCAGCCGCCTCGTCCCCGAACGCTCACCCAACCGGGCCGGGCGTACTGGTGTCGCCTATCGCCGGAATTGTGGCTGAAATCAAGGTCAACGTTGGCGATCACGTTAAAGAGAACGATCCGCTGGTCGTGATCGAAGCGATGAAGATGAACTCGAATGTCAGTTCGCCGGTAGCCGGCACGATTCGCGCGATCAACGTTAAGGTCGGCGATTCGGTGCGGCAAGGCCAACCATTACTGGAGTTTGCCTGATGGAATGGCTGATCGGCTTCTTTGAAGCGAGCGGGTTGGCCCATCTGGCATGGGGCAACGTGCTCATGATCATCGTCGGATGTGTGTTCGTTTATCTTGCAATCGCTCGCGGCTTCGAGCCATTGCTGCTCGTCCCGATTGGATTTGGCATCATCCTCGGGAATATGCCGTTCGAGCCGGGCATGGGGCAAGGCGTTTACGATCAGGGGAGCGTGCTTAATTATATCTACTTTGGCGTGGTAGCCGGTATTTTTCCACCGCTGATCTTCCTCGGTATCGGTGCAATGACCGACTTTTCGGCATTAATCGCGCAGCCGCGTCTGATCTTGCTCGGTGCAGCGGCTCAAGTCGGTATCTTTTTCACGCTGCTTGCAGCGATCTTTTTTGGTGCAAGATTACCGTTTCTTGATCTGGCTAGCGCCGATGACCCACTCCGTTTGTTGCGTGCAGCAGCCTCAATTGGTATCATCGGCGGCGCCGACGGCCCAACCGCCATCTTTATCACGTCACGGTTAGCACCCGATCTACTCGGTGCCGTGGCTGTGTCAGCTTACTCGTACATGGCATTGGTGCCGGTGATTCAACCGCCAATCATGCGCTTACTCACCACCCGCGAAGAGCGCCTCATTCGGATGCCACCACCCGCCGAGATCAACCGCACGCAGCGCATTCTCTTCCCGATTATCGGTCTGATTGTCTGTGTTCTGATCGTACCCGATACCTTGCCGCTGCTTGGCATGCTCTTCTTCGGCAACCTGCTTAAAGAGAGCGGCGTTACCGAGCGATTGGCGAAAACTGCCCGCAGCGCCTTGATCGATAGCGTGACGATTATGCTTGGCCTGACGGTTGGTGCGAGCACACAAGCCAGCAACTTCCTCACCCCACGCTCGATTGCTATTTTCGCGCTTGGTGCATTAGCCTTTGCAATCTCAACAGCCGGTGGCGTCTTGTTTGCCAAGTTCTATAATCTTTTTACCAAAAACAAGATCAATCCGCTGATCGGCGCGGCTGGCGTATCGGCCGTGCCAATGGCAGCCCGCGTTGCCCATTCGATCGCCCAAGAGGAAGATAATCAGAACTTTTTGATCTGGCAAGCGATGTGCCCGAATGTGGCCGGCGTGATCGGCTCCGCCGTCGCTGCTGGCGTCCTGTTGGTCATTCTACGCTAACCGGAAAGAGAATCCGGCGCGCCATCTGTGGCCATTCCGGCATCACCCGTAACGCGGTGCAGAGCATCACCAGATCGATGCTCCCATCTTGAATGACTGCATCGGCTAGCAGCGGATCGCTGAGTTGGCCGGAACCGATCACCACCGCCTCGCTGGCGATCCGGCGAATGCCCGCAATCAATGGGATTGTCCACCCCGGAAACCGGGCCACATCAGGTGTGTAACGAGTGACCGTCAAATCGAGGATCTGCGATCCGGCGGCGACGGCCCGCCGCGCAATCAGGCGCGCGTCTTGATGGCTCAACCCGCCGGGGATCAATTCAGCCGCCGGCATGCGCAGACCAACCCACAGCCGCCGGCCAAAGCGCTGGCGTATGTGCTCAATAATGGCGAGTACCGGTTGGATCCGATCGCTGGCAGCGCCGCCATTGCTCAACGTATGGAGCGGCGAGACGAGTTGCGCCAGCCCGCCATCGTCGGCAATCGAGAGGAAGACCCCATCAGCGCCGGCAGCTAATGCGCGCCATGTCGCTTGAAGGTACAGCTCAACCAAACTTGCTGCCGGCACGCCAACCGCCGGCACTTCCAGTAAAAAGACGATCCGGCTGCCAAAGGCATGCGCCGCCGCCGAGAGTCGGCGTAAACCGGGTAAAAAGCCATCGTGCCAAATGCCGAGGTGCGCTGCCGCTTCACCCGGTTCACAGATAAATAGCGGCTCAGTGACGATGAGACCAACCCCGGCCCGCGCCCGTCGCTCGTAATAGCTCACGAGCGCAGCATGACAGAATCCATCGCGCCCGGCTAGCCCACTCGGTGCCGGCGCCATCACAATCCGATTTGCCAGTCGCCGGCCGGCCACTTGTAGCGGTGTAAAGAGATCTGCCATACCACGCTCGCATTGCAACCTTACTTACCGTAGTATAGCCAGAGAGTTCACTCTTCTGCAAGGCGCTGCGCAAAGCGGAATCTTGACGGCGTTTGCTATAATGACGGTATCATGCGCCTATGCATTATGTCGCTGCCTAGTTCTTGAGACCTGTATGTCACCCATCGATGATTTGCCATCCGCTCGTCTGCGCTATGTGCTCTTGATGCTGGGCAGCGGACTCTTATTGTTCGGTACGTGGCTCTACTGGAATACCACGGCGGCGGCTCGCCCTATTGCCCAGTTCAACCGGTTGCCGATCGTGCGCACCGTCTACTTCCCGGCCACCGGCCATCACCTCTCCAATCGGGTTGGTTTTCTCGATTTCTGGCGCGCCAACGGCCAACTGCACACCTTTGGCATGCCAATCAGCGAAGAATTAGTGATCGATGGCCGGATCGTGCAATATTTCGAGCGCGCTCGCTTTGAGTATCATCCCGAATATGCCGGCACACCGCTGCAAGTCCAACTCGGTCTGATCGGGCAAGAATGGCTTGAACGCCAACCAATCGCACTGCCACCGGAACCCGCTGGCGTAGCCGGCGCTTTCTTCCCTGAAACCGGTTATACCCTGAGCGGCGAGTTTCTTGAGTTTTGGGAACGGTGGGGCGGGTTGCCGATCTTTGGCTTCCCGATCAGTGCCGAACACACTAGCGATGGCAGCGTTATCCAATATTTCGAGCGCGCTCGCTTGCGTTACCGGCCCGATGCCCTCTCGTCCTTTCTCCGCCAGCAACAGGCTATTTATGGTTTCGATCTCGATGCGCTGCACGAAGTGGCGATCGACGACGTAGGCCGCCAATTGGCCAACCTGCTCGGCATCAATACCGCGCCCGTTGCGCGCCTGCCCGGAGCAGTTGATTGGAGTCCGGCGCTATGGGAGCGCCGGATCGAAGTCGATCTGGCCCGCCAGCAACTCTTGGCCTACGAAGACCGGTTACTCGTTTTCACGGCACCGGTCGCAACCGGACGTGATGGCTTTAACACGCCGCGCGGCGCTTTCGCAATCTACTACCGCTTACCCGAACAGACGATGACCGGTTGCCTCGGCAGCGAGTGCTGGTATGTTCCGAACGTTCCATGGGTGCAATACGTGGTCGGCGGTGTCGCTTTACACGGCACCTATTGGCACAATGCCCACGGCAGCGGAGCGCGTATGTCGCATGGGTGCATTAATTTGCGGATTGATGACGCCCAATGGTTGTATGAATGGGCCGATCTCGGCGTACCGGTACAGATTTATTGAGCAGTGGAAGTCACTCCACGACATCCCCGTTTCGACAGCGCAGCGCAACTCTTCTCGCTGCGCCCGCCGCGCTCTCGCTGGCGCATCCGCATCGCAATGAGGCAAAGCTCACCGGCGAGACAACAGTCTCGAATTATTCCGTGCTATAATGGTGCAATGAATACCGTCACGCACAGGCACATCCACTATGCTGTACGTACCCGATGGCGTTCCTCCACTCATCAAAAGCGCGCTGGCCCGCGTCGAACGCACCCTACCGCAACCCGGCGAGATACAAGTCAGGCAAGGCGGGCGCGTCGAGCCAGATGATGTTATTGCGCGCGGAGTAGTGGTCAGTGCGCCGCACATCATCAATCTCGCCCGCGCGCTCAACCTGCCGCCAGCGCAGGCGACGCGAGCGGTTGTAGCGCCGATCGGCCAACCGATCAATGCCGGCGCCGTGCTGGCCCGGCGCGGCGGCCTGTTTGGCCGCCGCGTGCTAAGCCCGGTCAATGGCACATTACGCGCAGTTGATCCGGCCACTGGCTATGCGTTTATTGTACCTGAACCGCGCCAGATAACACTTACCGCCGGCATCCGCGGCATTGTGATGGAGATTATTGACAATCGGCGGATTGTGATTGAAACGCCTGCTGCGCAACTGTACGGCGCCGGCGGATTTGGCAGCGATTGCAACGGCGTCACCCGCTTGCTCACGCTCGATCCGAGCGAACCGATCACTGAGCAGATGATTGACGCCCAGAGCATGTTCGCCATCATTATCGGCGGCAGCGGGATCAGCGCGGCTGCACTCAGAAAAGCGGTTGAGCATCAGGTGCGCGGGATTGTCATCGGCAGCATTGCCGAACGCGAACTGCGTGCGTTCTTTCAGTGGGCCAAACGTGTACCATGGCCTATCGGCGTGCGCAATTGGCAATGGTTAGGCAACATTGCCGCACCGCTGACCATCGTGCTGACGGAAGGCATCGGCAATGCGCCTATGGCAGCGCCGCTGTTTGAATTGCTCGCCAACAACGACCGCCGTGAAGTCTTTATCGAGAGCAACACCAGCCTGCGCCAACCCCATCGCCGCCCGCGAGTGATCATCCCGCTATCACGCAGTAGTGCAGCATCGCTTGAACCGCCACGACCGCCGCTACGCATCGGCGCGCTTGTGCGCCTGCTCGATCATGACCATCTCGGCCAAACCGGCGTTGTGCGCAGTTTGCCGGCCTTGCCCCAACGCTTGCCTTCGGGAGTGCGTACTGCAGCAGCCGAAGTACTGCTGAACAGCGGCGAAGCGATTTGGCTGCCGCGCAGTTGTGTTGAAGTGATAGCCTGACTACGTTCCTACCTAAAATTTTTACTTCAAGTCGTAGCTATTTCGGGTATACTTATGGGCAGTAGTAGACGGTTACCCGATAAGCGATACCGCGAGAGAATTCAATGACCTATCGTATTGTTGTGGTCGCCCGCGCTAATCCTATCTTGCGAAGCTTACCAGCAGCCATGGCCGGCGATGCAACGGTGCAAATCTTCGACTCAGCCAATGACGCGCTCTGGGCCATTAGCACCGAGCCGCCCGATCTGGTGTTGAGCGAACTCGAACTCGACGAGATGAGCGGCCTCGATCTCGCCGAGATTGTGCCGAATTTTGACCCGCATACCCGGGTAGTATTGTGGGGCGCTGGCCTAAGCAATGCTGACCGCGAGCGGGCTAAGGCAGCCGGCGTGAGCACGGTGCTAAGCGGCGAGGTGAGTCTGGATGCGGTGCGTGCAGCCGTTAGCAGCGCGCTCGACATGCCGCGCGCTGCGCCGGCACCGCCCCCACCACCGCCGGCACCGGCAACAACGCGCACCACCACTGAGACGCCACGTAGCGAACCGCCCGCCCCGGTCGCGAAGGAAGAGCCGCCAGCACCGCCGGCTACCTCCCTGCCGCAGCGCCCCTTTACCCCGGCACGAGTGGTGCTGCCATCGCGGGCTGAACGCGAAGCGGCCGAACGCGCTGCACGCGAGGCGGCTGAGCGAGAAGCAGTTGAGCGTGCCGCACGCGAGGCGGCTGCCCGTGAAACGCCGCCGTATAAAGGCGGCTTGGCTGCCCGTTCGCGTGCAGCTGCCGAGCGACGAGCCAGTACACCAGCTTCCCCGGCAGCCACCCCTGCTGCGGCTGAGCCGCCGCTAACTTGGCGCAGCGATGGTCGGAACCTGATTGTCACCGAGCAAAATATTGCGGCGATCCGCAGCATCATGAGCCAATTAGGCCAAGATCTCGGCACGCAGAGCATTATGCTCACCGACCGGGCCGGGATGATACTCGTCGAGACCGGCGACAAAAGCAACTTACCGCTGATGATTGTCTTGCCGCTGCTCTCAACCGGGTTCTCGACGACTGGCGAAGTGGCACGCCAATTGCGTGAGGAAGATGCAACCAGCGTCTATATCCACGAAGGCGTCAACATTGACCTCTACTGCTTCGATGTGGCACAGCGGTTTTTGCTGGTCTTGATCTTCAACAAGCGGGTTGCAAGCTCGAAGATCGGCGCGGTGTGGGTGAATGCCAAACGCGCCATTCGCGAATTGCGTGATGTATTGGCGCGGTCGTCATAGGGTCGGTAGGGGCATAGCGACGCTA